>NZ_JBXVPZ010000356.1:0-10282 GCF_057961495.1 Streptomyces sp. P5F9
GGACAGGGGCATGCGCAAGGGGGTAAAGGCCACCGTCATCGGCAGCGTGTTCGCCGTGATGGTGGGCGGGGCGGGGTACGGGGCGTTCAACGTCGTGTCCGCGCTGGGGGGTTCGGACGGGGTCGACGGGATCGGCGGCGCCTCGGCCAAGAAGACCGGGCCGCCCAGCAGCAGCGAGGTCGAGGAGACGACGAAGAAGTTCTTCGCGGCCTGGGAGAGCGGGAACGCGGTGACCGCCTCGTCGTACACGAACAACGACGCGGCGGCCGACCTCGTCCTGGAGTCCTACAGCGGGGCCGGTCACATCACGAAGGTGAAGATCACGCCCGGTACGGCGACCGGGGCCACCGTGCCGTACACCGTGCGGGCCACGGTGTCGTACAAGGGCATCTCCAAGCCGATCGGTTACAAGAGTCAGCTGACCGTCGTCCGCGGGAAGACGACCGGGCGGGCGCTCGTCGACTGGCAACCGACCGTCGTGCACCCGGAGTTGAAGACGGGCGACACGTTCGTCACCGGGGAGTCCGCGAGTCCGGCGATCGAGGCCGTGGACCGGGACGGGGTCGTGGTGACGAAGGAGAAATACCCCTCCCTCGGGCCGATCCTGGACGAGTTGCGGGCCAAGTACGGTGACAGGGCGGGCGGTACGCCCGGTATCGAGCTGTCGATCAAGCACGACGTCGCGGACTCGGCCGACACCACGCTGCTGACCCTGGAGAAGGGCAAGCCCGGCAAGGTGCGCACGACGCTCCGCGCGAGCGTGCAGGCCGCCGCCGAGAAGGCCGTGACGAAGTACTCGGAGTCGTCCGTCGTGGCCCTTCAGCCGAGCACCGGGCAGGTGCTGGCGATCGCCAACAACCGCAACGACGGCTTCAACGCCGCGTTCCTGGGGAAGTTGGCGCCGGGCTCGACGATGAAGATCATCAGTGCCGCCACGTTCATCGACAACGACATCACGACGATGAACGGCCCGGCGCCCTGCACGCCAGACGCGGTGTGGCAGAGCCAGACCTTCCACAACCTGACCGGTCTCAAGCCGGACCTGAACGCCACGCTCGCCGACAGCTTCGCCCGTTCCTGCAACACGGCCTTCGTGAAGTACGCCGACTCGGTCAAGGTGGATTCGCTGACCAAGGAGGCCGAGGACCGCTTCGGGCTCGGCCGGGACAACTGGAAGACCGGCATCCCGTCCTTCGACGGCTCGGTCCCCGCGTCCGGCGGCCCGGACACCGCGGCCAACCTGATCGGCCAGGGCCAGGTGCAGATGAGCCCGCTGAACATGGCGTCGGTGACGGCGACCGCGAAGACGGGCACGTTCCGCCAGCCGGTGCTCGTCGCGCAGAGCCTCGACGACCGCCAACTGGCCACCGCCAAGGGCCTGTCGGCGAGTACGTCGGCCCAGCTGCGGGCGATGATGAACCGCACCGCGACCAGCGGCACCGCGGCCGGCATCATGTCCGGGCTCGGCGGCAGCATCGGCGCGAAGACGGGGTCCGCCGAGGTGGACGGGCAGTCCAAGTCCAACAGCTGGTTCACCGGCTACCGCGACGACGTGTCGGCGGCGGCCATGACCCAGGACGGCGGCCACGGCATCGACGCCGCGGGCCCGATCGTCCGGGCGGTACTGGCGGCGGGTGGCTGATCTCACTCCGCGGGGAAAGGGAACTCACCCGCACAGGACGGGACTCTAGGCTGTGCCCCGTCGTTGGGGTGTGTGAGGGCTGAGGGCCAAGAGCGACGGGGGCCCAAAGGGATTCGCGGAGGATCGGGAACTGTGGGCACGAGGGGCAAGAAGAAGGTCGTCGCCGAGCGGCGCAAGGCGAGACCTGCCGTGGTCGGCGGGGTGATCGCCGTGGCCGTCGTCGGCGCGGGCGTCGGTGCCTACGCGCTGTACGACGGCGGGGCCTCGGCCGAGGCGCGCACGTCGACCACCGCCGACCACAAGGCGATCAAGACGGGCCCGTTGTCGGCGACCGAGGTGCAGACGACCGCGAAGCGGTTCCTGGCCGACTGGCAGCAGGGCAAGGTCGCCCAGGCCGCCGCCACGACGGACAAGTCGACAGCCGCCGCCGCCCTGCTCACCGGCTACACGAAGAACGCCCACATGACGGGCATCACCGTCACCGAGGGCGCCCGCACCGGCACCAAGGTCCCGTTCTCCGTGAAGTGCACGGTGTCGTACAAGGGCATCAACAAGCCCATGACGTACGCCAGTTCACTGAGCGTGGTGCGCAGCGCGAAGGACGGCAAGCCGTACGTCCAGTGGCACGCCTCCGTCGTCCACCCGGACCTCGCGGACGGCGACACCCTGGTGACGGGCGAGTCGGGCACCCCGCCGATCAAGGCCTACGACCGTGACGGCGGCGAGCTGACGGTGGCCAAGTACCCGTCCCTGGGGCCGGTGTTGGACGGGCTGCGGGAGAAGTTCGGCAAGAAGGCGGGCGGCAAGGCGGGCATCGAACTCCAGGTGATCCGGGGCAAGAAGTCCAAGCAGTCCGACAAGACCCTCGTCGAGCTGAGCAAGGGAACCCCGGGCAAGGTGAAGACGACGCTCAGCCCGACCCTCCAGGCGGCGGCCGAGACACAGGTCGGCAAGCAGAAGAACTCCTCGGTCGTGATGATGCGCCCGTCGACCGGCGAGATCCTGGCCGTCGCGAACGCCTCGCACGGCTTCAACGTGGCCTTCCAGGGCTCCCTCGCCCCCGGTTCCACGATGAAGATCGTGACGTCGACGATGCTCTTCGAGAAGAACCTCATCACCCCGGACGCGTCCCACCCCTGCCCCAAGACGTACAAGCTGGCGGGCTGGACCTTCCACAACGACGACGACTCGGAGATCAAGAAGGGCACGTTCAAGGTGGCCTTCGGGGCCTCCTGCAACAACGCCTTCATCAACTTCGCGCCCAAGCTGTCCAACAGCGACCTGACGACCGAGGCCCAGCAGGTCTACGGCCTCGGCATGAACAACTGGGCCATCGGCGTCCCCACCTTCGACGGCTCGATCCCGGTGCAGAGCGGCGCGCAGATGGGCGCCTCGCTGATCGGCCAGGGCGGGGTCCGCATGAACCCGCTGAACATGGCGTCGGTCGCCGCGACCGTCGACACGGGCACCTTCCACCAGCCGTACCTGGTCTCCCCGACGGTCGACAACCGCACGGTCGCGAAGGCCTCGCGCACGATGTCGTCGACGACGCAGTCGGAGCTGAAGGAGGTCATGAAGTACACGGCGGACTACGGCACGGCGGCCAAGGCGATGGCCGGGCTCGGTCCCGACTACGGCGCGAAGACCGGCTCGGCGGAGGTCGACGGCCAGAAGAAGCCCAACGGCTGGTTCACCGCGTACAAGGGCGACCTCGTCGCCGCGGGCGTCGTCCAGGCGGGCGGCCACGGCGGCGACACTGCGGGCCCGATCGTGGCGGCCCTGCTCAAGCTGGGCAGCGGCCTCGGCGGCTGAACCTCAGCGCCTCCGGGAGTTCAGCTCGCGATGGGTGCGGTGGCCATATAGGTCCGCCGCAGAAAGCGCAGGATCGTCTTCGTCTCGAACTGGACGACGGAGACGCCCTGTTCGGAGTGGAACTCGACCACGGCCTGCACCCGCCCGCACGGCCACACCCGCACCTCGCCGCTGCCGGCCGGGGCGCGCAGCCCCTGTTCCAGCAGTTCGCGGTCGAAGGTCCATTCATGCGGTCCGGGCAGGCCGATACGGACGGCTCGGGGATCGGAGTCGGGGTCGTACCGCAGGACGACGGGGACCGCGTCAGCATCCAGCCGGTCCACGTCCTCGTCGGTGACGATATGGGCTCGCGCGTACTGTTCGACTACGGACATCGGGCGGCCCCTTACGCTGAGTGACCTGTGTGAAAGCTGTGCATCCGCTTCCACTACCCAAATGTCGCACATTTTCTCGGGAGCGCCCTCCGGGGCGACAGATCTCACAGGTCGGCGCGAGACTGTCTGGCTCTTGCAAAGGACTCGCAACAAGCATCTAAAATCATCCCGTGCATGTGCCTGACGGATTCATAGACGCCCCCGTATCCGCCGCGACCGGAGTGGTCGCCGCCGGCGCCATCGCCGTGAGCCTGCGCGGTGCCCGCCGCGAACAGGGGGGCACCTCCCGCGCGAGCGAAGCCGAGCGTGGGGGAGAGCGGACGGCGCCGCTGGCGGGCCTGGTCGCCGCGTTCATCTTCGCCGTGCAGATGCTCAACTTCCCGGTCGCGGCCGGCACCAGCGGCCACCTCCTCGGCGGTGCGCTGGCCGCGATCCTGGTCGGCCCCTGCACAGGCGTGCTCTGCGTCTCGGTCGTCCTCCTCATGCAGGGCATCCTGTTCGCGGACGGCGGCCTGACCGCGCTCGGCGTGAACATCACCGACATGGCGATCACGACGACGGTCGTGGCCTACGCCGTCTTCCGCGGCCTGGTCAAGATCCTCCCGCGCACCCGCCGCTCGATCACGGCCGCGTCCTTCACCGCGGCCCTGCTCTCCGTCCCCGCCGCCGCCCTCGTCTTCACGCTCCTCTACGCCCTCGGCGGCACCACCGACGTCTCGCTCGGCAAGGTCGCCACCGCGATGATCGGCGTCCACGTCCTCATCGGCATCGGCGAGGCCGCGATCACCGCTCTGACCGTCGGCGCCGTGATCGCCGTACGCCCGGATCTGGTCCACGGCGCACGCGGCCTGGAGCGGCGCCTCAAGCTGCGCGTGAACGGCGAACTCGTGGACGCGCCCGCGCAGTTGGAGCCGGTCGCAGCCCGCGGGACCTCGCGGCGCAAACTGTGGCTGACCGGCCTGGTCACGTCCCTCCTCCTCGCCGGTTTCGTGAGCTTCTACGCCTCCTCGAACCCCGACGGCCTGGAGAAGGTGGCCGCCGACCACGGCATCGACCGGCAGGCCGAGGAGCACGCCTC
The DNA here is from genome assembly GCF_057961495.1 of Streptomyces sp. P5F9. Lineage (NCBI taxonomy): Bacteria > Bacillati > Actinomycetota > Actinomycetes > Kitasatosporales > Streptomycetaceae > Streptomyces > Streptomyces sp. P5F9. The sequence continues at coordinate 4,907 of NZ_JBXVPZ010000356.1, forward strand.
GGCGGACTCCCCGCTCGCCGACTACGGCGTACGCGATGTCGACGACGCCCGGCTCTCCGGCGGCCTCGCGGGCGTGATCGGCGTGGGCGTGACGGTTGTGGCGGGCACGGGCGTCTTCTGGGCGGTCCGCAAGCGCCGTAGCACCTCGCAGGCGGCCTGAGATGGGCGCGGGCCACGCCCACCGTCTCTACCGGCACGGCCACTCCCCCGTCCACGCGCTGCCCCCGCACACCAAACTGGCCGCCGTCTTCGCGTTCGTGGTGGTCGTGGTGTCGACCCCGCGCGAGGCGATGTGGGCGTTCGGCGTCTACGCCGTGCTGCTCGGCCTGGTCGCGTACACGGCCCGCGTACCCGCCGGCTTCCTGCTCCGCCGCCTGCTGATCGAGATCCCGTTCGTGGCGTTCGCGGTGCTGATGCCCTTCGTGGCGGAGGGCGACCAAGTCACCGTCCTGGGCGTGCAGTTGAGCGTGAACGGCCTCTGGGGCGCGTGGAACGTCCTGGCCAAGGGCACCTTGGGTGTAGCCGCCTCCGTCCTCCTGGCCTCGACCACCGAACTCCGCGAACTCCTCCTGGGACTCCAGCGGTTGAAGCTCCCACCCCTCCTCGTCCAGATCGCGTCCTTCATGATCCGCTACGGCGATGTCATCACGGACGAGATGCGGCGGATGCGGATCGCCCGCGAGTCACGGGGCTTCGAGGCCCGGGGCATCCGCCACTGGGGTGTGCTCGCGAAGTCGGCGGGCGCGCTGTTCATCCGCTCCTACGAACGCGGGGAGCGGGTCCATCTCGCCATGGTGAGCCGGGGTTACGCGGGTTCGATGCCGGTGATCGACGAGGTGACCGCGGACCGGGCGCAGTGGTCGTACGCCCTCGCACTGCCCTGTGCCGCCCTTGTCGTATGCCTGTTGGGATGGACGCTGTGACCACTTCTCTTGAGGTCTCGGGCCTCGCCTTCGCCTACCCGGACGGCCAACAGGCCCTGTTCGGCGTGGACTTCACCGTCGCGCGCGGCGAACGGGTCGCCCTGCTCGGCCCGAACGGAGCCGGCAAGACCACCCTCGTCCTGCACCTCAACGGCATTCTCACGGCAGGCGCCGGGACGGTGACGGTGGCCGGACTCCCGGTCGGCAAGCGGCACATGGCGGAGATCAGGCGCCGGGTCGGGATCGTGTTCCAGGATCCAGACGACCAGTTGTTCATGCCGACGGTCCGCGAGGACGTGGCGTTCGGCCCGGCGGCGGCCGGGATGAAGGGCGCCGAGCTGGAGCAACGGGTGTGCACGGCACTGGAGTTGGTGGGGATGGCGGACTTCGCGGACCGTCCCCCGCACCATCTGTCGTTCGGGCAGCGGCGGCGAGTCGCTGTGGCGACCGTGCTGGCGATGGAGCCGGAGATCCTCGTCCTGGACGAGCCCTCCTCCAACCTCGACCCGGCCTCCCGCCGCGAACTGGCCGACATCCTGCGGTCGTTGGACGTGACGGTCCTCATGGTCACGCACGACCTGCCGTACGCACTGGAGTTGTGCCCGCGCGCGCTGATCCTCAGCGAGGGTGTGATCGCGGCGGACGGGAAGACCGGCGAACTCCTCTCCGACGACGCGCTGATGCGGGCGCATCGCCTGGAGTTGCCCTTCGGGTTCGACCCGCGGTCCGTGACAATGGGCGCGTGACGAACGAGGGTCCCGAGGACCACACCGCCGCCGGGTCGCTGCTCCTCGACGAGCAGTTGTGCTTCGCGCTGTACGCGGCCCAGCGGGCGCTGACGGCCGCGTACCGCCCCCTCCTGGAGGAGCTGGAGCTGACCTACCCGCAGTACCTCGTCCTCCTTGTCCTGTGGGAGCGCGGCGAGACCCCGGTCAAGGACGTCGCGACGGCCCTGCGGCTCGACTACGGCACGGTGTCGCCGCTCCTGAAGCGCCTGGAGACGGCGGGTCTGGTCCGCCGGGAGCGGTCGGCGCACGACGAGCGCTCGGTGCTGGTCGCGTGCACGGAGCGCGGCAGTGCCCTCAGGGAGCGCGCGACCCGCGTGCCGGGCGCGCTGCTCGCGGCGACGGAGCTGGGGATGCCGGAGGTCGCCCGCCTGCGGGCGGAACTGTGGCGGCTGGCGGAGCGCGCGGGGGCGGCGGCGGAACGGGCCCGCTGACCCGCTGACCTCGGGTTACCGACGGTTCCCACCCCCTGCTGGCCGGTGCCGACCTACTCGCCAGTATCTTGTGCACGATGTAGTTGCGCGCTCTCGTGTGTCCGTGTTCCGTGTTTCCGCCCCGGGGGAGGTCCCGCCATGACCGACGACACCGCTGCCATCGCTGACGTCGCCGTCGACACCCGCCCGACGAAGATCATGTACGTCGCCGAGGCCACCGCCCACGGCGGCCGGGACGGCTTCGTCAGCAGCCAGGACGGCCAGCTCTCCCTCCAGGTCGCGATGCCCCCGGCCCTGGGCGGTGACGGCAACGGCACCAACCCCGAGCAGCTCTTCGCGGCCGGCTACAGCTCCTGCTTCCACAACGCGCTGGTCCTCGTCGGCCGTAGGGCGGGCTTCGACCTGACCGGTTCCACGGTCGCCGCGAAGGTCGGCATCGGCCCCAACAAGCAGCGCGGCTACGGCCTCGCGGTCGCCCTGAGCGTGTCCCTGCCGGTCCTCGACCAGGACATCGCGGCGAAGCTGGTGGACGCGGCGCACGAGGTCTGCCCGTACTCGAACGCGACGCGCGGGAACATCGACGTGACGATCCTGCTTGGTTGAGAGAGAGGCCTGACGGCGGAACGAGGAGCGCGGACGTGGATGTGAACGGCGTGGTGGCCGAGGGCTTCGAGCCGGTCAGGGACGCGTTCGAGGCGAACTTCGAGGCGCGCGGCGACCGGGGCGCGGCCGTGACGGTGTACCGGCACGGGCACCGGGTCGTGGACCTCTGGGCGGGCACGAAGGACGTCGACGGCACCGCGCCCTGGGAGCAGGGCACGGCCCAGATCGTCCGCTCGGCGACGAAGGGCGTGGCAGCCGCCGTCCTGCTCCTGCTGGCGCAGCGCGGGGAACTGGACCTGGATGCTCCGGTGGGCGAGTACTGGCCGGAGTACAAGGCGGCGGGCAAGGAGCACACCCTCGTCTGGCACCTGCTCGCCCACCGCGCGGGCGTGCCGGTGCTGGACCGCCCGCTGACCCCGGAGCAGGCCGCCGACCCGGTGGTCGGTGCTGCGGCGGTGGCGGCGCAGGCGCCGGTGTGGGAGCCGGGCACGGACCACGGGTATCACGCGCAGACGTACAGCTGGCTGACCGGTGAACTGGTCCGACGGGTGACGGGCCGGTCGATCGGCGAGTGGATCGCGAACGAGATCGCGGGCCCGGTCGGGGCGGACCTGTGGGTGGGCCTGCCGTCGGACGAGGAGAGCCGGGTGGGCCGGGTGGCGCAGGCCGAGGCCGCCCCGGCGGACGCGAGCGCGCTCCGCCTCCGCCCCAAGCGGTCGGTCTCCGAGGCGTACGCGAACCCCGACTCCCTCACCCGGCGCGCGTTCGGGGCGATCACCCCGATGCCGGACGAGAACGACCCGGCGTACCGGGCCGCCGTGCTCCCCGCGTCGAACGGCATCGCGACGGCGGACGGCCTGGCCCGTGTCTACGCGTCGCTGATCGGTGAAGTGGACGGCGGGGTACGGCTGTTCACCCCCGAGACGGCCGAGCTGGCCCGCACGGAACGCTCCTCGGGCCCCGACCGCGTCCTCGTGATCAACACGCGTTTCGGCCTGGGCCACATGCTGCACGGTGGCGCGTCCCCGCTCCTGTCGGAGGGCTCCTTCGGTCACCCGGGCCGGGGCGGCGCGCTGGGCTTCGCGGACCCCGATTCGGGCATCGCGTTCGGGTATGTGACGAATTCGTTCCGCAAGAGCGTGACGGCTGATCCACGCGCGCAGGCGCTGGTCAGGGCGGTGCGCACCGCCCTGTCGTAGCGCACTGGTACGGCTGCGGCCGTCGGTGCCACGGCCTGCGTTCACGGCCCTGGGGCAACAATGGGGTATGCGCTGCTGCTTCTCGGCTCCCCTCGCGGCCCTCGCCGGGCTCCCCACTCCGTACGACGTCGTGCGCTCCGGCGCGCTCCTCGGCCCGGCGCTGCTGCGTGCCGCCCACGCCCGTCCCGGACGCGGCGGATTCCGCCAACTGGCCGCTGTCCACCTGGAGTTGGTCACCCTCACCGAGGACAGCGCCATCGTCACCTGGCACACCCGAATACCCGGCACCGACGACGGCCTAGGCCACCCGCTCCCCGCGGTCACCGAGGGCGAGGTCGTCTACGGCACCCACCCGGCCCGGCTCAACCGCGTCGCGGCCGAGGACCGGCCCACCGCGCACCACCAGGTGGAGCTGACCGGCCTGGAGCCCGGGCAGACGTACTACTACCGGGCACGCTCCCGGGGCGTGACCGCCGTACCGACGCCGTTGCAGCACGTGCGGGGGAACGCCGTCGGCACCTCGCGGCACGGTCTCGCCTCCCTGACCGGCACATACTCCTTCACCACGCCGCAGCCCCCGCCCGGCAGGCACCTGCTGTCCATCGCCCTCTGCAACGACCTGCACCTCGGCGAGACCACCGCGGGCCGCATGGCGGGCTTCCCGCTGCTGCGCGGGGTGTCGCAGGCGGCGGGCCTCGCCGCCTATCCGGAGATCATGACCCGGGCCCTGGTCGAGGAGGCCAAGCGGCGCGGGGCGGACGTCCTGCTCGCCGCCGGGGACATCTCGGCGGGCGGGTCGCCGCGGGACCTGGCCGAGGCCAGACGCATCCTGGACGGCTTCGGCACGCTCGGCCGGGACTATCTCGTCGTACGGGGCAACCACGACCGTGCGGGTAGCTCCGCCGACACGTTCCACGAAGGGTTCCGGGAGGGCTTCGGCGACGGGCCCGGGTACTTCGCCCACGACCTCGGCGGGCTGCGGATCATCGGGCTCGACACGTACGCCAAGGCCGGCAACGGGGGTGACGCGGGTGGGCTCGGTGAGGAGCAGTTGTCCTGGTTCCGGGCGCGGCTCAGGGCCGAACCGGACCGGCCGACCGTCGTCTTCGGGCACCATCCGCTGACGGTACGGGACTCTGTGTTCCCGGTGACCCGGGGGCAGCAGCTCGATCGCCGGCAAGCGCGGGCGATCGTCGACGCGTATGCCTCGGCGCCGGGGGTCTTTCTGCACCACGCGGGCCATACCCACCGGAACAAGCGCACGCTGCTTGTGCGGGCGCCGCATGTCGTTCAGCAGGAGGTGACCGCCGCGAAGGACTATCCCGGTGGGTTTCTGCTCCTGCGTGTGCACTCCGGGGGGTATGCGCTCAACCACTACAAGGCGGGTGGTGTTGAGGCGCGTGAGTGGGGGGAGCGGTCTCGGCGGGTGGCT
>NZ_JBXVPZ010000357.1:0-10277 GCF_057961495.1 Streptomyces sp. P5F9
GCCCCGCCCGTCCCCCTGGTCCCGCCGTTGCTCAGCCATGCCGCGATCCTGTCAGCCGGTTCCCCAACGCACGTTCGGGCGAAGGCACTTTAGGCCGGAAGCCGCGCATCCGAAAGATGACATATGGGTGTTAACCGCCCACTCCAGTCGCTTGGCTGGAGGCCGACCGGCATTGACGGATCTTCCAATAACCTCTGGGAGATTTGTCGTGCACGCCGCCATTTCCGGGGGAAACATGGCCCGTGATCGCAAACCGTCCCTGACCCGCACCCACCCCCGATTCCGGTCCCGCGCCCGGCTCGCCGCGGCCGCCGTCGCCGCTCTCACCGTCGGCGGAACCACGCTCGCGCTCACCGAGATCCCGGCCACCGCCGCAGGCATCGCCGCGAGCGCGACGAAGGGCCACGACGTCTCCTCGCACCAGAAGAACGTCAACTGGCCCAGCGCGAAGGCGAAGGGCGCCACGTTCGTCTACGTCAAGGCGACCGAGTCGACCACCTACCGCAATCCGTACTTCAGCCAGCAGTACGACGGCGCCCGCAAGGCCGGCATCATCCGCGGCGCGTACCACTTCGCCCTGCCGGACAGGTCCTCGGGCGCGAGCCAGGCCGCGTACTTCGTGGCGCACGGCGGCGACTGGAAGGCGGACGGCTGGACGCTGCCGCCCGCGCTGGACATCGAATACAACCCGTACGACAAGAAGCACGGCTGCTACGGCCTGAGCAAGGCCAGGACGGTCAGCTGGATCAAGGCCTTCAGCGCCGAGGTGAAGCGGGAGACCGGCCGCCGCCCGGTGATCTACACGACCACCCTGTGGTGGAAGACCTGCACGGGCAACAACAGCTCCCTGGCCTCGACACACGCGCTGTGGATCGCCCGCCACGAGTCGGCTGACGCGGGCGCGCTGCCCGCCGGATGGTCGTACTGGACCTTCTGGCAGTACGACAACAGCGGGAGCCTGCCGGGTGACCAGAATCTCTTCAACGGGACGGTGAGCCAACTGAAGAAGTTCGCCCGCGGATACTAGGCAATCCGGACACCACCGATACCCCCTCAGTTCATCTTCCGTTCACCCAGGTTGCCTACGGTCAATGCGCCGATGACCTCGAACGATTGCCTGGGTAAATGGAAAACTTCTCGCTGATCCTCGCGATTGTGGTAATCACCGCACTCGCGTTCGATTTTACGAACGGTTTCCACGACACCGCCAACGCGATGGCCACCACCATCTCGACCGGTGCCCTCAAGCCCAAGGTCGCGGTGGCCATGTCGGCCACCCTCAACCTGGTGGGCGCTTTTCTCTCCGTGGAGGTCGCCAACACGATCTCCAAGGGTCTCGTCGATGAGAGCGGTATCCGTCCCGAGGTCATCTTCGCCGCACTCGTCGGCGCGATCCTCTGGAACCTGGTGACCTGGCTCGTCGGCCTGCCGTCCAGTTCCTCGCACGCCCTGATGGGCGGTCTGATCGGCGCCACCATCGCCTCGGCCGGCACCGGCGCGGTCCACGGCGACGTCCTGGTCACCAAGGTGCTGCTGCCCGCGGTCGCCGCCCCGATCGTCGCGGGCGTCGCGGCGATGCTCGCTACCAGGTTCTCGTACGCGCTGAGCCGGAACTCGGACGGCAAGGCCGCCGACAAGGGCTTCCGCGTCGGCCAGATCGCCTCCGCCGGCCTGGTCTCGCTGGCCCACGGCACGAACGACGCCCAGAAGACGATGGGCATCATCACCCTGGCCCTGGTCGCCGGCGGCTCCATCGCCCCCGACTCGGACCCGCCCACCTGGGTCATCCTCTCCGCGGGCCTCGCCATCGCGATGGGCACGTACATCGGCGGCTGGCGCATCATCCGCACCATGGGCAAGGGCCTGACCGACCTCCGGCCGCAGCAGGGCTTCGCCGCCCAGACCAGCGCGGCCGCGGTCATCCTGGCCTCCTCGCACATCGGCTTCTCCCTCTCCACCACGCACGCCGTCTCCGGTTCCGTGATGGGCGCGGGCCTCGGCCGCAAGGGCGGTGTCGTCCGCTGGTCGACCGCGACCCGGATGTTCGTCGCCTGGGGTCTGACGCTGCCGGCCGCCGCGCTGGTCGGCGCGCTCGCCGAGTCCGTGACCGACCTCGGCGACTGGGGCACCGCGCTGGTGGCCGCCTTCCTGGTCGCCTCCAGCACCGCCATCTGGCTGCTCTCCCGCCGCCAGGTCGTCGACGCCTCGAACGTCAACGAGGTCGACGAACCGGCCGGCGTGGTGACCACCGCGATCGCCGCCGTGACCCCGCCGCCCCCGTCGGTCGCCCTCTCCGAAGGCCTCACGGCGACGATCCTCTCGCCGCCCGTGAACCCGGCCCCGGTCGTGAAGTCCGACCCGGCGACACCGCCGGCCGCCACCGTCTGAGCTCGCGCCCCGGACACGAAGGAACGAATCAGCATGCACATCGACTGGGCAGCCCTCGGCTCCGTCTTCGGCGTCAGCCTCGGCGCCACCGTCGCCCTGGTGGCCGTCTTCACCCTCGGCATCGTCGGCCTCTCCCGCCGCGAACGCGCCACCGCCCAGGGCGACTCCGCACCCCTCGCCCTGACCGGCGCGTACGCCTGCTTCGCGGCCTGCGCGGCGGCGGTGGCGTACGGGATCTATCTGATCGTGGCCTGACCGGCCGCAAGTTGGACGGAACGTGGGGTGCGGGACGGATCGCCGTCCCGCACCCCACGTCCGCGTGACCCCTCCGACCCCTCGCGTGTGGGCATCAGCACACTCCGTCCCCGCAGGTCAACAGCAAGTTGACGACCCTTCCAACAGCATGGTGGACTGCCGGAGCCATATACGGCGGCAGGAGAGGAAGCCGGTGTGAATCCGGCGCGGTCCCGCCACTGTCACCGGGGTAGACACCCCCGGGAGCCAGGAACTCTCACCGCCGGTCTCGTCGAACCAGGGCGTGGACACCCTGAGTGAGGACATATCGCCATGCTCGGCTGTCGTTCGAGGTCCCGTACCCGCACAGTGTCCGACCCAGCGATCGGCTGACCCGATGCGTGCCGATCGCGTCTTCGCGTACGGCGCCGCCGCCGGCCTCCTCGGCGACCACCTGCTCGGCGATCCACGCCGCGGGCATCCGGTCGCCGCGTTCGGCCGTGCCGCCGGTGCCGTGGAACGGCTGCTGTGGCGCGACCACCGAGGCTGGGGCGCCCTGCACACCGCCGTGTGCGTGGGTGGCACCGTCGCCCTCGCCGCCGTAGCAACTTCGGCCCTACGACCGTCTCGTACGGCCTCTGCGGCCCTCACCGCCGCCGCCACCTGGGCCGTCGTCGGCGGGACCTCCCTCGCGCGCGAGGCCGGGGTTGTCGGGCGCGCGCTGGAGGCAGGGGACATCGATGCCGCTCGGGCGCGGCTGCCGCACCTCTGCGGGCGGGACCCGCAGGCCCTCGACGCCGACGGGATCGCCCGGGCCGTCGTCGAGTCCGTCGCCGAGAACACGTCCGACGCGGTGGTGGGCGCCCTGGTCTGGGGCGGCATCGCGGGCGTCCCGGGCCTGCTCGGCTTCCGGGCCGTGAACACGCTCGACGCGATGGTCGGCCACAAGTCGGCCAAGTACCGCCGCTACGGCTGGGCTTCGGCCCGCCTCGACGACGTCGCCGGCTGGCCGGGCGCCCGTCTCACCGCCGCCCTCGCGACCGTCGCGGGCGGCGACCCGCGCGGAGCGGTACGCGCCTGGCGCACCGACGCCCGCAAGCATCCGAGCCCCAACGCCGGCCCCGTGGAGGCCTCCTTCGCGGGAGCCCTCGGCGTGCGCCTCGGCGGGACGCTCTCCTACGGCGGCCGGGTCGAGCACCGGCCCGTGCTCAACGGGGACGGGCGCGCCGTCGCCGTGCCGGACATCGCGCGTGCCGTACGGCTGTCCCGGCGCGTCGGTCTGCTCGCGCTCGGGGTCAGCGTCGCCGGGCGGCTGCTCGTGAAGGGGCGGAAGTCATGAGCGGCGGCGGGCTGTTGGTGGCCGGGACCACCTCGGATGCCGGGAAGAGTGTCGTGACCGCCGGGATCTGCCGGTGGCTGGTGCGGCAGGGCGTGAAGGTCGCGCCGTTCAAGGCGCAGAACATGTCCCTGAATTCGTTCGTGACGCGCGAGGGCGCCGAGATCGGGCGGGCGCAGGCCATGCAGGCGCAGGCGTGCCGGATCGAGCCGACCGCGCTGATGAACCCCGTGCTGCTGAAGCCGGGCGGCGACCGCACCAGCCAAGTCGTCCTCATGGGCAGGCCCGTTGGCGAGATGAGTGCCCGTGGTTATCACGGTGGGCGGCAAGAGGCCCTGCTCGGGACCGTGTTGGACTGTCTCGCCGAGCTGCGGGGCACGTATGACGCGGTGATCTGTGAGGGGGCCGGTTCGCCCGCCGAGATCAATCTGCGGCGGACCGACATCGTGAACATGGGCATCGCGCGCAATGCCCGACTGCCCGTTCTCGTCGTCGGCGACATCGATCGCGGGGGCGTCTTCGCCTCCTTCTTCGGGACCGTCGCGCTGCTGAGCCCCGAGGACCAGGCGTTCGTCGCGGGGTTCCTCGTCAACAAGTTCCGCGGTGATGTGTCGCTCCTGGAACCGGGGTTGGAGATGCTGCTCGGCCTCACCGGGCGCCGGACCTACGGCGTGCTGCCGTTCCGGCATGGCCTCGGGATCGACGAGGAGGACGGGCTGCGGATCTCGCTGCGCGGCACCGTGCGCGAGTCGAACACCGCGCCTCCGGTCGGCGAGGACGTGCTGCGGGTCGCCGTCTGCGCGATCCCCCTCATGTCCAACTTCACCGACGTGGACGCGCTGGCAGCCGAACCGGGCGTGGTGGTGCGGTTCGTGGACCGGCCCGAGGAGTTGGCCGACGCGGACCTCGTCGTGATCCCCGGGACCCGGGGCACGGTGAAGGCGCTGGAGTGGCTGCGGGAGCGGGGACTTGGGGATGCCCTGGTCCGCAGGGCCGCCGAACAACGCCCGATCCTCGGCATCTGCGGCGGCTTCCAGGTCCTCGGCGAGCACATCGACGACAAGGTCGAGAGCCGGCGGGGGGCGGTCGACGGGCTCGGCGTGCTGCCGCTGCGCGTGCGGTTCGCGCGCGAGAAGACCCTCACCCGGCCGGTGGGCGAAGCCCTCGGCGAGCGGGTCGAGGGGTACGAGATCCATCACGGGGTCGCCCAACTCACCGGCGGTGAGCCCTTCTTGGACGGCTGTCGGGTCGGTCAGACCTGGGGTACCCACTGGCACGGCTCGCTGGAGTCGGACGGTTTCCGGCGGGCGTTCCTGCGCGAGGTGGCCGCCGCCGCGGGGCGCCGGTTCGTGCCGGCGCCCGACACCTCGTTCGCCGCGCTGCGCGAGGAACAGCTCGACCGGCTCGGCGACCTCATCGAACAGCACGCGGACACGGACGCGCTCTGGCGGCTCATCGAGTCCGGCGCGCCGCAAGGACTGCCTTTCATTCCACCGGGAGCGCCCGCATGAGCACAGTGTTGTTGTTGTCGACCGCCGACACGGATCTGCTGGCGGCCCGGGCCTCCGGCGCCGCGTACCGGATCGGCAACCCGAACCGGGTGGACGTCACGGCCGAGTTGCCCGCGCTCGTCGAGGGGGCGGACGTCGCCGTCGTACGACTGCTGGGCGGCAAGCGTGCCTGGGAGGACGGGCTCGCCGCGCTGAAGGCGTCCGGGATTCCGACCGTGCTGCTCGGCGGGGAGACCGTCCCCGACGCGGAGTTGATGGCCGAGTCGTCGGTACCGGCCGGTGTCGTCGCCGAGGCACTCAGGTATCTCGTCGAGGGCGGGCCGGACAACCTCACCGAACTCGCCCGGTTCCTCTCGGACACGGTGCTGCTCACGGGTGAGGGCTTCGAAGAGCCGCAGAAGATGGCGGAGTTCGGCGTCCACGGCGAGCGCGCCTTCGTCGAGGGGCGACCGACGGTCGGTGTGCTCTTCTACCGGGCGCATCACCTCAGCGGCAACACCGCCTTCGTGGACACCCTGTGCGACCAGATCGAGGCCAAGGGCGCCAACGCCCTTGCCGTGTACTGCGGTTCGCTGCGGGGTGCCGACTCCGGGCTGTACGAGATCCTCGGCAAGGCCGACGCACTCATCGCCACGGTCCTCGCCGCCGGCGGCACGCACGCCTCGCAGGCATCGGCCGGCGGCGACGAGGAGGCGTGGGACATCGGCGCGCTCGCCGACCTCAACGTCCCTGTGCTGCAAGGACTTTGCCTTACGACGTCCAGGGCGGCCTGGGACGAGTCCGACGCCGCCGTCTCCCCCATGGACGCGGCGATGCAGGTCGCGATCCCGGAGTTCGACGGACGCCTCATCACCGTCCCGTTCTCCTTCAAGGAGCAGGGTCCGGACGACGTCCCGGTCTACGTCGCCGACCCCGAGCGGGCCGCGCGGGTCGCCGGAATCGCCGTACGGCACGCGAAGTTGAAGCACAAGCCGAACGCCGAGAAAAGGCTCGCGGTCGTCTTCACCGCCTATCCGACGAAACACTCACGGGTCGGCAACGCGGTCGGCCTCGACACGCCCGCCTCGGCGATCCGGGTGCTGGACGCGTTGCGGGACGCCGGGTACGGGGTCGACGAACACCCGGACAACGGGGACGAGTTGATCCACCGGCTCATCAACGCCGGTGGCCATGACGTGGAGTGGCTGACGGAGGAGCAACTGGCCGCAGCGCCCGCGCGCGTGCCGCTCGCCGACTACCAGGCCTGGTTCGACAAGCTCGAACCGGAGCTCAGGCAGGGCATGTTGGACGCGTGGGGCGAGCCGCCCGGCAACCTCTACGTCGACGGCGACGACATCGTGCTCGCCTCCCTTCAGTTCGGGAACGTCGTCGTGATGATCCAGCCGCCGCGCGGTTTCGGGGAGAACCCGATCGCGATCTACCACGACCCCGACATGCCGCCGTCGCACCACTACATGGCGGCCTACAGGTGGCTGGACAACAGCTTCGGCGCCGACGCGGTCATCCACATGGGCAAGCACGGCACCATGGAATGGCTGCCCGGCAAGGGACTTGGGCTCAGCAGCGGCTGCGCTCCGGACGCCGTACTCGGTGAACTCCCCCTGATCTACCCGTTCATCGTCAACGACCCCGGCGAGGGCACGCAGGCCAAGCGGCGCGGGCACGCCACGGTCGTCGACCACCTGGTGCCGCCGATGGCGCGTGCCGACACATACGGCGACCTGGCCAAGCTGGAGCAGCTCCTCGACGAGTACGCCCTCGTGTCCGACCTGGACCCGACGAAGGCGCCGGCCGTGCGCGCGCAGATCTGGACGCTGGTGAAGGCGGCCGAGCTGCACCACGACCTGCATGTGGACGACCAGCCGGACGACGCGGCGTTCGACGAGTTCGTGATGCACATCGACGGCTATCTGTGCGAGATCAAGGACGTGCAGATCCGCGACGGGCTGCACATCCTGGGTGGCGGCCCGGTCGGCGAAGCACGCGTGAACCTCGTGCTGGCCGTGCTGCGCGCCTCGCAGGTGTGGGGCGGGCAGGCGAACGCCCTGCCGGGTCTGCGGGCCGCGCTGGCGCTCCACTTCGGCCTGGTCGAGAAGGAGTTGCTGGCCGAGCCGGGTGCGCCGGTGAAGGTGCCGGTGGAGCTGACGGAGCTGGTCGACGGGCCCGCCCGGTCGGCCGCCGACGCGATCGATCTGCTGGAGCAGCTGTGCCGCCGGTTCGCGGAAGGCATGGAGTCCCAGGAGTGGGAGGTCACGGCGGTCCCGGCGCTCGTCCGTGCCGTCATCGGCACCGAACTCCCGGACGCTGTCGCGGTGTTGGAGTTCGCCTGCGTCGAGGTCGTGCCCCGGCTCGCCCGCACCACCGACGAGATCGACCACATCCTGCTGGCGCTGAACGGGGGTTACGTCCCGGCGGGTCCGTCGGGCTCCCCGACCCGCGGTCTGGTCAACGTCCTGCCGACCGGCCGGAACTTCTACTCGGTCGACCCCAAGGCCATTCCGTCCAGGCTGAGTTGGGAGGTCGGGCAGTCGCTGGCCGACTCTCTCGTGCAGCGATACCTTCAGGACAACGGCGAGTTCCCCACGTCCGTCGGCCTCACGGTGTGGGGTACGTCGGCGATGCGCACCCAGGGTGACGACATCGCCGAGATCCTCGCGCTGCTGGGCTGCCGTCCCGTCTGGGACGACGCGTCGCGCCGGGTGACCGGCTTCGAGATCGTGCCCGTCACGGAGTTGGGCCGGCCGCGCATCGACGTCACGGTGCGGATCTCCGGCTTCTTCCGGGACGCGTTCCCGCACGTCGTCGGGCTGATCGACGACGCGGTACGGGCCGTGGCCGAACTGGAGGAGCCGCCCGAGTCCAACTACGTCCGCAAGCACGCCGACGAGGACACCGCCGAGCACGGCGACCGGCGCCGGGCCACGGCCCGTATCTTCGGCTCCAAGCCCGGGGCGTACGGCGCCGGTCTGCTCCCGCTGATCGACGCGCGGAACTGGCGCAGCGACGCGGACCTCGCCGAGGTGTACGCCGTGTGGGGTGGTTACGCATACGGGCGCGGGCTCGACGGGCGGGCGGCGCGCGGGGACATGGAGACCGCGTTCAGGCGAATTGCCGTAGCGGCCAAGAACGTTGACACCCGCGAGCACGATCTCGTCGACGCGGACGACTACTTCCAGTACCACGGCGGCATGGTCGCCATGGTCCGCCACCTGACCGGCACCTCCCCCGAGGCGTACGTCGGCGATTCCGCCACCCCGGACCAGGTGAAGACCCGCACGCTGGGCGAGGAGACGCACCGTGTCTTCCGCGCCCGCGTGGTCAACCCCCGCTGGATGGCGGCGATGCGACGCCACGGCTACAAGGGCGCCTTCGAGATGGCGGCGACCGTCGACTACCTCTTCGGGTACGACGCGACGGCAGGAGTCGTCGACGACTGGATGTACGAGAAGCTCAGCGCGGAGTACGTCTTCGACCCGGAGAACCGGGACTTCATGAAGAAGTCCAACCCGTGGGCGCTGCGCGGCATCACCGAACGGCTGCTCGAAGCGGCCGAGCGCGGCCTGTGGGCCGAGCCGGACGCGGACACGCTGGAACGACTGCGGGCCACCTACCTGGAGCTCGAAGGCGACCTGGAGGGCGACGACCAGTGACAACTCCCTTTCCGTTCACGGCCGTTGTCGGCCAGGACGATCTGCGGCTCGCGCTGCTGCTGAACGCCGTGTCGCCGGCCGTCGGCGGTGTGCTGGTGCGCGGCGAGAAGGGCACCGCCAAGTCGACGGCCGTGCGCGCGCTTTCGGCGCTGCTGCCGGAGGTCGCCGTCGTCCCCGGCTGCCGCTTCTCCTGCGATCCCGCCGCGCCCGACCCGGCCTGCCCGGACGGGCCGCACGAGACCGGGCCCGGGGTCCAACGCCCCGCGCGCATGGTCGAGTTGCCGGTCGGCGCCTCCGAGGACCGGCTCGTCGGCGCCCTCGACATCGAGCGCGCGCTCTCCGAGGGCGTCAAGGCCTTCGAGCCCGGCCTGCTCGCCGACGCGCACCGGGGCATCCTCTACGTCGACGAGGTCAACCTCCTCCACGACCACCTGGTCGACCTGCTGCTGGACGCGGCGGCGATGGGAGCGTCGTACGTCGAACGCGAAGGCGTCTCCGTCCGGCACGCCGCCCGATTCCTGCTCGTCGGCACGATGAACCCCGAAGAGGGCGAACTGCGACCGCAGTTGCTCGACCGCTTCGGCCTGACCGTCGAGGTCGCGGCCTCGCGGGAGCCCGACCAGCGGGTCGAGGTGGTCCGGCGCAGGCTCGCCTACGACGACGATCCTGCCGGGTTCACCGTGCGCTGGGCGGACGAGGAGTCCGCCGTACGCCAACGGATCGTGGCCGCACGGGAGTTGCTGCCGTCCGTGCGGCTCGGGGACGGGGCGTTGCGGCAGATCGCGGCGACCTGTGCCGCCTTCGAGGTGGACGGCATGCGGGCCGACATCGTGATGGCCCGTACGGCGACCGCGCTGGCCGCGTGGGCCGGACGGACCGACGTACTCGCCGAGGACGTACGGCAGGCCGCGTTGCTCGCGCTGCCGCACCGGCGGCGGCGAAATCCCTTCGACGCTCCGGGACTTGACGAGAACAAGCTCGACGAGACGCTGGAGGAGTTCGCGGAGCCGGAGTCGCGGTCCGAGGACGACGATCCGGATCCGGACGGCGGTCCTGACGGGTCCGGTGGGGGTGGCGGGCAGCCGCCCGAGTCCGATTCCGATGGGCCTCAGGACGGGGACGCCGGGGCGCAGCCCGAGGCCGGGGAGGGCGGGGAGC
>NZ_JBXVPZ010000358.1:0-10260 GCF_057961495.1 Streptomyces sp. P5F9
ACCCCCGCCCTCCCCAGGCGCACCCGGCGTGCCGAACTCGCGGCCGGCGTACCGGACTCCGACACACCGCCGAGCACCGGAGCGTTGCCCAGACGCGTACGTCAGGCCAATCTGGCCCCGCAGCTGAAGCAGGACCCCGATCGGCGCGCCGCGAGCCCGGCTGAGGTCGCCGAGCGCGACGCCGACGAGGTGCGCAGCCGTATGGCCTCGCTCCAGCGCGGCTGGCAGCGCGGCCGCGAGGAGAACGCCGAGGGCGACGACGCCCGAGACGGCACAGCACAAGGAACTAAGGGGGACGGTCGATGACCGCACCGAAGGCGACCGGCCACAGCACCGACCAGCGCGGGCTGAACTGGCTCCTCGACGACCTCGTCGAGCGCGTCGCCAGCATCCGCAAGGCCATCGTGCTCTCCGGCGACGGCCTCGCCACCGGCGTGTCCCAGGACCTGACCCGCGAGGACAGCGAACACCTGGCCGCCGTGGCCTCCGGCTTCCACAGCCTCGCCAAGGGCGTCGGCCGCCACTTCGAGGCGGGCAGCGTGCGGCAGACGGTCGTCGAACTCGACGAGGCCTTCCTGTTCGTGACGGCCGCGGGCGACGGCAGCTGCCTCGCCGTCCTCGCCGACGCCGACTCGGACGTCGGACAGGTCGCCTACGAGATGACACTGCTCGTGAAGCGGGTCGGTGTGCATCTGGGGGCCGCTCCGCGCACCGACCTGTCCTCCGGCGGGTAGTGGAGTGACATGAGCGGAGACGGGCAGGGAAGAAGCCACTGGTTCGACGACGAGGCCGGACCGGTCGTCAGGCCGTACGCGATGACGCGCGGCCGCACCACCAGTGCGGCCCAGCACCGCCTCGACCTCATCGCGGTGGTGATCGCGGAGTCCCACGAGGACGACTCGGAAGCGGACCAGACGCTGTCTCCGGAGCACGTGGACATCGTCGGTCTCTGTCGTGACGCCCCGCAGTCGGTCGCCGAACTCGCCGCCGAACTCGACCTGCCCATCGGGGTGATACGGGTCCTCATCGGTGATCTCGTGGACGGCGAACTCGTCCATGTGTCACGTCCCGTACCCCCTGCCGAACTGGTGGACGAGAGTATTCTGCGCGACGTGATCTCCGGCCTCCGGGCCCTGTGAGCGGCGCGAGCCACCACCCCTTACCCCCATCATCAAGCAGGAGAAAAGACCGATGATCTTCGGGCGTTCTGAGCGAGGCAAGCCTCCGGTCGAGCCCGTCACGCTCAAGATCCTGGTGGCCGGCGGCTTCGGCGTGGGCAAGACCACCCTCGTCGGCGCGGTCAGCGAGATCAGGCCGTTGCGCACGGAGGAACTGCTCACCGAGGCAGGGCGTCCGGTCGACGACACCAGCGGGGTGGAGGGCAAGCACACCACCACCGTGGCCATGGACTTCGGCCGCATCACGCTGCGCGAGGACCTGGTGCTGTACCTCTTCGGTACGCCGGGGCAGGAGCGGTTCTGGTTCATGTGGGACGAGCTCTCCGAGGGCTCCCTGGGCGCCGTCGTGCTCGCCGACACCCGCCGCCTGGAGGACTGCTTCGCCGCCCTCGACTACTTCGAGCGGCGCTCCATACCCTTCGTCGTAGGCGTCAACTGCTTCGAGGGCGCGGACCGTTACCCCGTGGACGCCGTACGCCAGGCTCTCGACCTCGACGAGGACGTACCGCTCATGCTCTGCGACGCACGCGACCGCGCGTCGGTCAAGGAAGTCCTCATCGAGGTCGTCCAGCACGCGATGGCCTACGGCGCGAAGCGCCGCCAGAGCGTCACCAGCTGAGGTACGGGCGCGGCCCGTACCCCGCAGACCGGGGTACGGGCCGCAGCTCGCGGAACGACACGCACGCGCGTGTGCCGCGTGAACCGCCCACGCGCGTGTGCCTAGTTGTCGCCGTCCTCCTGCCAGCCGAAGCTCTTCTCCACGGCCTTGCGCCAGTTGTGGTACTCGCGGTCCCGCACCGACGACTCCATGGACGGCGTCCACTCGACGTCCTTCTGCCAGTGCGACTTCAGCTCGTCGAGGTCGTTCCACACCCCGGTGGCGAGCCCGGCCGCGTAGGCGGCGCCCAGACAGGTCGTCTCGGAGACCTTGGGCCGGATCACCGGCACTCCGAGGACATCCGCCTGATGCTGCATCAGCAGGTTGTTCTTGGTCATGCCGCCGTCCACCTTCAGGGTGGTGATCTGTACCCCGGAGTCCTGGAACATGGCATCCACGACCTCCCGCGTCTGCCAGCTCGTCGCCTCCAGCACCGCGCGCGCGAGGTGCGCCTTCGTGACGTACCGGGTCAGCCCTGTGACCACTCCGCGCGCGTCGGAGCGCCAGTAGGGGGCGAACAGGCCGGAGAAGGCGGGCACGATGTACGCGCCGCCGTTGTCGTCCACGCTCGCGGCGAGGGTCTCGATCTCGTCGGCGCTGCGGATGATGCCGAGTTGGTCGCGGAACCACTGAACGAGCGCGCCCGTTATGGCTATTGATCCCTCCAGGCAGTAGACCGGCGCCTCCCCGCCGATCTTGTAGCCCATCGTCGTGAGGAGCCCGTTCTTCGAA
This sequence comes from Streptomyces sp. P5F9, assembly GCF_057961495.1. Classification (NCBI taxonomy): domain Bacteria; kingdom Bacillati; phylum Actinomycetota; class Actinomycetes; order Kitasatosporales; family Streptomycetaceae; genus Streptomyces; species Streptomyces sp. P5F9. The sequence continues at coordinate 2,569 of NZ_JBXVPZ010000358.1, forward strand.
GGCACCGGCCGGTTCCCGGTGTTGAGCAGCAGGAAGCTGCCCGTGCCGTAGGTGTTCTTCGCGGTGCCCACGTCGTAGCAGGCCTGCCCGAACACGGCGGCCTGCTGGTCGCCCAGGGCCGACGCCACGGGCACGCCCGCGAGCTGGCCGACCGCGGTGCCGTAGACCTCGGCGGAGGACTTGATCTCGGGGAGGACCGCTTCGGGGACGTTCATCGCGGAGAGGATGGACGGATCCCACTGGAGGGTCTCCAGGTTCATCAGCATGGTGCGCCCGGCGTTGGTCACGTCGGTGACGTGCTTGCCGCCGTCGGTGCCGCCGGTGAGGTTCCAGATCAGCCAGGAGTCGATCGTGCCGAAGGCGATCTCGCCGCGTTCGGCGCGGTCCCGGAGGCCGGGCACGTTGTCGAGCAGCCAGGCCGCCTTGGGGCCGGAGAAGTAGCTGGCGAGCGGCAGCCCGGTCTGTTCGCGGAAGCGGTCGGGCCCGTCCGAGCCGCCCAGTTGCTTGCACAGGGCCGCGGTGCGGGTGTCCTGCCACACGATGGCGTTGTGCACGGGCTTGCCGGTGGCGCGGTCCCACAGGACCGTCGTCTCACGCTGGTTGGTGATGCCGAGCGCGCTGAGCTGGTCGGCGCGCAGTCCCGCCTTGGCGATCGCCCCGGCGACCACCGCCTGCACCTTGGACCAGATCTCGGTGGCGTCGTGCTCCACCCAGCCCGGCTTGGGGAAGATCTGGCGGTGCTCGCGCTGGTCGACGGCGACGATCGCGCCGTCCTGGTTGAAGACGATGCAGCGGCTGGAGGTGGTGCCCTGGTCGATTGCGGCGACGAACCTGTCCGTCATGACGACCCCTTTGTCGTGTCCTTCGGATCCTTCGGAGGACTGCTCCCGTCCTTCGGAGGGCTGCTCTCGGAAGACTGTTGTCAGAAGGCTGCGTTGAAGATGACTCCGGCGAGCGCCCCGCCGATCAGCGGTCCCACCACCGGGATCCACGCGTAACTCCAGTCCGACGTGCCCTTGTTGGGGATCGGGAGCAGCGAGTGGACGATGCGCGGGCCCAGGTCACGGGCCGGGTTGATGGCGTACCCGGTGGGACCGCCGAGGGACAGACCGATGCCGACCACCAGGAAGGACACGACCAGCACCGCCGTGCCGGACGTACCGAGTCCCTTGGTGAGCCCGAAGGCCAGGATCGGCAGGACCAGCGCGATCGTCGCGATGATCTCCGTCATCAGGTTCGCCACGACATTGCGGATCGTGGGCGTGGTGGAGAAGATCCCGAGCGTGGGCTGGGCCATCTCCTCCTCGGCGTTGGCCTGGAACTGCGCGTAGTAGACGAGCCAGCACAGCACCGCGCCGAGCATGGCGCCGACCATCTGCCCCGCGATGTAGAGCGGGACCTTGTCCCACTTCCCGGTGTCGATGGCGATGCCGATCGTGACGGCCGGATTGAGCTGCCCGCCGGACAGCGGTGCGGCGGTGTACGCCCCGGCCATCACGCCGAAGCCCCATCCGAAGGCGATGACGATCCAACCGGAGTTCTGTGCCTTGGAGTAGTTCAGTACGACGGCGGCGACCACGCCGGCGCCGAAGAGGATCAGTATCGCGGTGCCGATGACCTCACCGAGGAATATGTCTCCATTGCTCATGGCGGCTCCTTGGCCCTCGCCCGGGACGGTCGGCCCCGGTCCTCCGTGCAGGGTGCGGTTCCCTTGGCGACTTCAGCCGAAGGCAGGGAGGGTCCCGAGCCCCGCCCGGCGTCCGTGACGAGCGTGCCGTCGCAGCCGAATCGCCCGTGGGAGTGGGCCTGAGCGCAGGCGGAGCCCGCGCGGCGCAGTGCCTGGTACGCCGAGAATGTACGGCGATGTCGACCGACACCGGGAAGTGTTCACCGGTGCCTGTGGAGCGTCAAGGTCGCGGACGGCAACGGTGACACCCACCCTGACGGCCCCTGGAGCCCCACAGGAGGCCGTCGGGCCCGCGCTCAGCGCCCGGGGGACTCCGCGGCCGTGCGGGGGGCCTGTGCGGGCGTCACATGCGATCCGCGGAGGATCTCGTAGTCGCCCCGCTCCGCCCGGCCGAGCACCCAACTCGTGCCGTCCAGCGACTTCGCGGCCTTCTTCAGCGGCGCCAGACACGTGGCCGCCTGCCGGTGGTCGGTCACACTGCCCGGCACGCACAGGACGGTGGCCAGGGACAGAGTCACGGCCCTGCCGCCCGCCTCCCAGGGCGCGTCGAGCACGGCGGCGGCCAGCGGAAGCAGCCCCTCCGGGTCGGTGAGCACCAGGAAGTCGTCCCCGCCGATGTGCCCCACGCGCGTGTGCCCGGTCGTCACCGGTTGCAGCGCGCGCCCCACCGAGCGGATCAGCTCGTCGCCCGCCGCGAAACCGGCCCCGTCGTTGACCTGCTTGAAGTGGTCCACATCCAGCCAGCTCAGCGCGAACGTCCGCCCGTCCGCGATCCGCCGGTCCACCTCACCGGTGATCGCGTCCGAACCGGGCAGTCTGGTCAGCGGGTTGAGCCCCGCGGCCTCCTCGACCCGCGTCTCGGCCAACGCCCGCACCAGATCGGCGAGTCGTACGACGCCGACGCATCGCCCACACCGGTCGACCACCGCCACGTCGTCCGACGTACGGTCCGCGTCGCCGACCGCGACCACGTCCAGGACCTCCCAGGCGGTCGCGTCGACGCCGACCGTCCGCGGCACGTCCCCGAGCTTGGCCGCGGGCCGGTCGGCGTACAGGGCGTGGCCGTAGCGCCCCGACATCGACAGCAGGAAGCGCGACCGGTGCACCGAGCGGACCGGCACCCCGTCCCGGTCCACGAGGATCACCCCGGAGACGTCCGGCGAGCCGGTCAGCAGTGCCCGCACCTGACCGGCGGACGCGTTGTCGGGCAGCAGCGCGGCCGGCCGTACGAACTCCCGCACCCAGGGCCCCGACGGCGGTATCGTCGCGAGACCGGGTGCGCGGGGCGGAACGTATACGTCCGCCGCGGGGATCCGCGTCGGCGGCGCGAACAGCTCTCCCTGCGCCAACTGGGCCCCGGCCGACCGCGCGGTCGCGCACTGCGTCTCGGTCTCGACGCCCTCCACGGACAGCAGGGCGCCCAGCTGCTCGCACAGGGTCCGCATCGCCCGCACCGCGGCCGGCCGCTCCAGCAGCGACGCGTCGAGCTTCACCAGGTCGGGCGCGAGGTCCGTGAGCAGCCGCAGGGGTACGTCACCGTCGCCGACGCCGTCCGCGCAGATCCGGAACCCCTGGCCGCGCAGCTCGGACACCGCCTCCAGGAGCGCCCGTTGGGGCACGTGCGTGTACGGCGGGACGATGTCGATCGTGACTTCCCACGGGAGCCGTCCCGCCTCGCGCACCGCGCTGTGCAGCGGCGTGAGCCCGCCGAGGTCGGCGAGGGTGCCGGCGAACACGTTGATGTGCAGCGGCAGCAGCGTCTCCTTGCGCGCGGCGGCGCGGACCGCCAACACGGCGAGCCTGCCGTCGAGTTCGGGGTCGCGGCGGGCCTCCGCCAGGATGTCCCCGGTCTCCGGGCGGACGAGGACCTCCAGCCCCGCGACCCCACCGGTGGTCAGATTGACCACCGGCTGGAAGGCGAAGCGGAGAGTGTCCGTCGAGGAGCGCACGGCAGCATGATGACGCCGTCGGCGTACGCCGAGGCCCAGTTCATAAGACGTTCACGCAGCCTTGCGGGCTGATCACACCGTGTGCGCGGCGAGCCGTCGGTCACCGCACGGCGAGCACCGCCGACCCGTGCCCGAACAGCCCCTGGTTCGCGGTGAGCCCCACCCGCGCGCCCGCGACCTGCCGGTCACCCGCGTCGCCTCTCAACTGCCGGGTCAACTCGCAGACCTGGGCGATGGCCTGCGCCGGAACCGCCTCCCCGAAGGAGGCCAGTCCACCGCTCGCGTTCACGGGTATGCGCCCGCCCAGGGTCGTCGCGCCCTCCCGGAGCAGCTTGGCGCCCTCGCCCTCGGCGCAGAGCCCCAGGTCCTCGTACCACTGCAACTCCAGGGCGGTGGAGAGGTCGTACACCTCGGCCAGGGAGAGCTCTTCGGGGCCGACGCCCGCCTCCTCGTAGGCCGCGCGCGCGATCGACGCCCGGAACGTCTCGTCCGGGGGTGTCACCGCCGCCGCGGAGTCCGTGGCGATGTCCGGGAGGTCCAGCACGGTGTTGGGATAGCGCGGCGTCACCGTGGACACCGCCCGGATCCGCACCGGGTCCGGCGCCCCGTGCCGGCGCGCGAACACCATGCTGGACAGCACCAGGGCGGCCCCGCCGTCCGAGGTGGCGCAGATGTCCAGCAGCCGCAGCGGATCGGCAACCACCGCGGACGCGGCGACCTCCTCGGCGGAGACCCGCTTGCGGTAGCGCGCGTACGGATTCAGCGCTCCCAGGGCGGCGTTCTTCACCTTCACTTGGGCGAAGTCCTCCGGGGTGTCCCCGTAGAGGTCCATCCGTCGGCGCGCGTACAGCCCGAAGTACGTCGGATTCGTCGCCCCGAGGACCCGGAAGCGCAGCCAGTCCGGATCGTCGTGCCGCTCGCCGCCGGCGGGCCGGAAGAACCCCTTGGGGGCGGCATCGGCGCCCACGACCAGCACCACGTCCGCGAGCCCCGAAAGGATCTGCGCCCGCGCCGCGTTGACGGCCTGCGCCCCGGACGCGCACGCCGCGTACACGCTCGCCACCCGGGCGCCCTGCCAGCCCAGCGCCTTCGCGAACGTCGCGCCCGCCACATACCCGGGATATCCGCCACGCACCGTGTCCGCGCCGACGATCGAGCCGACATCCCGCCACTCCAGTCCGGCGTCGGCGAGTGCCGCCCGGGCAGCCGCCGTCCCGTACTCGACGAAGCCGCGCCCCCACTTGCCCCAGGGGTGCATGCCCGCGCCGAGCACCGCCACGTCCGCCGTCATTCCGTCACCCCCGCAGGCCGCCAGTGCCAGGTGGTCCAGGTCGTCTCCGCGTCCTCGCTCAGGACACCGGGGACGACCTCCACCTCCATGCCCACCGTCAGATCGGAGACGGTGATCCCGGGAACCGCCTGTCCCAGCACCACGATCCGCTCGGACTCCAGCTCCACAGCGATCAACGCGTACGGTTCCCACGGAAGTTCCGGATCGCTCACATACGGTGACGGTGGCCGGTACCGGCTGTCCGTGTAGGACCAGACCCGGCCGCGCCGCGACAGAGGAACCTCCGCCATCTCGCCGCCCTGGCAGGCCGGATTACGGCAGTGGCCGTCCTCACGCGGGAAGAAGACCGAGGCGCAGGCGGAACAGCGCGTGCCGAGGAGCCGGAAGTCGTCCCCGTCCCCGGTGAACCAATCGGTGACCACAGGTGTGCGTGTCCGCGACAACGTCCCTCCACAGCACTGGATCTGACGGAACGTCAGAAGTGTGCCACGGGCAACGGAAAATGAGCAGGGCGTTTCGGTGAACCATCGAGCCACTTACGGCGTCGTGATACCGGGAGGGACGGCCGGGGCCCACGGGGGTGGTTCCGGCCGTTTCCCGTTCACGCGCGCGGCCCCCGGAAAGACGCCCTCCGCTTGATCGGATACAGTCCGCCGGGTGTCCGAAACTCAAGCCTCCGTCCCCAACTCCGGGCCGAACTCCCACTGTTCGAGCTGCGGATCGCCCTACGGAGAGGGCGTCTCCGGCTGGCCCCGCACCTGCCCGGCCTGCGGCACCGTCGCGTACCGCAACCCGCTGCCCGTAGCCGTCGCACTCCAGCCCGTGTACGACACGAAGGGCACCGCCCTGGTCGTCATCACCCGAACCGTCGCCCCCGCGCGCGGAGGCGTCGCCCTGCCGGGCGGTTACGTCGACGACCGCGAGGACTGGCGACAGGCCCTCGTCCGCGAACTCAGGGAGGAGACGGGCATCGACGCCGCGAGCCGTGACGTACGGCTCGTCGACGCCATCAGCTCGCCCGACGGGCATCTCCTGCTCTTCGGCGTCCTCCCCGAGCGCCCGGTCGAGGGACTCCCCAAGTCCGCCGCCACCGACGAGACGGAGGGCTGGCACCTCCTGCGCAGGCCGGAGGAGCTCGCCTTCCCGCTGCACTCCGTGGCCGTCAGGGCCTGGTTCGAGGGCCGGTACATCTGAGGTCAGCCCTCACCCAGCCCGCGCACCCGCACCGGGTAGGACGGCGCGCTCACGCGGTCCTCCAACTCCCGCTCCACGACCACTCGTCGGCCCTCCCAGCGGGCGACGTACCGCTCGATCTCCGCTTCGTGCCAGCCGTCGCCCGCATCCGGCACCACCAGCCCGCCGTCCGCGCCCCGCACCGGCAGCACGGCACCCGCGCGCGCGAGCACCGGAATCCGCGACAACGGGGCGTCGACGAGAATCTGGGCCGGCCCCTCGTAGACCTGCTCCGTCTCCGTGTCGTACCAGCGCCCCCGCGGCAACTGCACCGCACGCCGGTCCGACCCAGGATCGAGCACAGGCGCCACCAGGAGACAGTCCCCGAGCAGGAAGGCGTCCTCGCAGTCCCGTAGTGCGCGATCCTCCGGCGCACCCCACCACAGGGGCCGCACATACGGCGCCCCGGTCCGCCGCGCGAGATGCGCCAGCGTCATGAAATACGGCAGCAGCCGCCGCCGTTCGACGAGCGCCACGCGCGCGTGCTCCAGCACGTCGGCACCGAACTCCCAGGGCTCCCGGCGTCCCGCCCGCAGGCTCGCGTGGGTGCGGAACAGCGGCAGATACGCGCCGAGTTGGAACCAGCGCAGATACAGCTCGGGCGAGGGACTCCCGTCGAAGCCACCCACGTCCGGACCCGAGTAGGGAACCCCGCACAGCCCGAGTCCCATGACCAGCGACAGCGAGGCCCGCAGTCCCGGCCAGCCGGTGGCCACATCGCCGGACCAGGTGCCCCCGTAGGTCTGCATCCCGGCCCACCCGGAGCGCGAGAAGAGGAACGGCCGCTCCTGGGGGGCCAGTTCGCGCAACGCATCGTAGGCGGCTCTGGCCATGCACAGCGCGTACACGTTGTGCGCCTCACGATGGTCGCCGCCCCGCCCCTCCAGGTCGAGCCGGGCCGACCGGGGCAGGGTCGACTCCCCGAAGGCGGTGAACGACGTGGGCTCGTTCATGTCGTGCCAGAACCCCGCGAACCCCTGCGCGAGCCGCTCCTTGTAGAGAGCGCCCCACCACTCCCGCACACGCGCGTGCGTGAAGTCCGGGAAAACGGCCTCCCCGGGCCACACGACTCCCCGCACCAGCCGCCCCGAGGCGTCCCGCACGAAGGCGTCCTCGGCCGTCCCGCTGTCGTAGACGGCGTTTCCCGGCTCGGCCTTCACCGCCGGGTCGACGATCGACACCAGACGGATGCCGTCCCGCCGCAACTCCTCGGCGAGCACTGGCAGTTCCGGGAAGTGCTCGTGGTCGACGGTGAACACCTGATGTTGGTCGTAATGGTCGATGTCCAGATGGACGGCGTCCAACGGCAGACCGCGCTCCTGATAACCGGCGACGATCCGCCGCACCTCCTGCTCACTCCCGAAGCCCCACCGCGCGTGATGGTGACCCAGCGCCCACGCCGGCGGCAGCGCGGGAGCGCCGGTGAGCGAGACCCAGGCGTGCAGCACGCGCGCGGGGGTGCCCACCACCACCCAGCACCGCAGCGGCCCCCCGTCCATCCGCAGCTCGGACGCCCCGGCCCGGTCGTGCCC
>NZ_JBXVPZ010000359.1:0-10245 GCF_057961495.1 Streptomyces sp. P5F9
CCATGTCGTACGACGGAAAGGCCCCCTCCTCAAGCCCGGCCGGCGCACCCCCCGGCGGCAGATACAGCACCCGCTGCCCGTCGGGTCCGGTGACGGCGTACCCGGTACCGGGCCCGTCCATCGCCACCGCCCGCACCCGATGCCCCGTCAACAACGCCAGCTCCCGCCCGTCCGGCACCCGCCCCGGCTGCGGCAGCCCCGCGGGCACCTCCACCGCCGGCCCGTCATGCGGATGCGACAACAACACCTGCCGCACCCCACCGAGCGAATGCCCGGCCCGAGCAGCGGCAAAGGCGGCCCCCGGCGTCAGATCGAGCAACAGCGTCCCGTCCACGAGCACGGCGGTAGCGGCCCGAGCATCCACCCCGAGCGAAACGGCACAGGCAGCACAGGGACAGTCGAGGCGGGGGAGCCCCGCGGGGGCACCGGTACCGAGCAGAGTGAGTTCCACAGGTTCGATTTTCACCGGTCACTGATAGACACGCGCGGCCGAAACCCCCTAAGGGGCGCGGGGCTGTGACATCTGCGGCTCCGCCGCGGGGCGCGACAAGCCCCCACCGGGCCCGCAGACGACGAACTTCCGCAACATGATCACAACTAACCCAGCGGAGCGCATACGCTGCTGGTCTGCATACGCTAAGCCTCGGGAGGCGTACATGGCGGCATGGATCTGGCGGTTCGAGAAGTCCGACGGGACCGAGGTCGAACCCGCGGTCACGCCGGAGGAGTTCACCACACAGGGCGACGCGGAGTCCTGGCTCGGCGAGATCTGGAAGGAACTCGTCGCGGGCGGCGCGGACCAGGTGTTCCTCTTCGAGGACGGCACACAGATCTACGGCCCGATGAGCCTGCACGCCGAGGACGCGTAACCCGCCGTAGACCACATGGGGGCGGCCGGAGAAGTACCGGCCGCCCCGTCCCGTTCCTGAGCCGGGCCGGGCTACTGCTCGCCCAGCGTCACGTCGACCTTCTTCGACGCCCCGTTCCGCGAGTACGTCACCGACGTCTTCTGCCCCGGCTTGTCGGACGCCAGCGCCTCCGACAACGAGGTGATCGTAGTGATGTCCGTGTCACCGACCCGCGTGATGATGTCACCGGCCTGGATACCGGCCTTGTCCGCGGCCCCGCCGCTCTTCACCGCGACCACGGCGACCCCAGCCGCCTGATAACTGGCGTCGACGACCGTACGTCCGGTGATGCCGAGGGCCGCCCGCCCCGAGTCGGTGACCTTGCCGTCCTTGACGATCTGGTCGGCGACCGTCCTGACCATCGAGGAGGGAATCGCGAACCCGATCCCCGGCGCCGCGCTGCCCCCGAGGTCGGGATCGGTGGCGGCAAGGGTCGGGATGCCGATGACCTGCCCGTTCAGATTCACCAGCGCGCCCCCGCTGTTGCCGGGGTTGATCGCGGCCGAGGTCTGCACCATGTTGGCGATGGTCGCGCCCGTACCGCCGCCGGTGCTGCCCTCGCTGACGGTCCGTCCGGTCGCCGACACGATGCCCTGCGTCACGCTGGACGACAGCCCCAGCGGCGAACCCATGGCGAGGACGATCTGCCCCACCGCGACCTTGGAGGAGTCCGCGAAGGTCGCCGCCTTCAGCCCGTCCGGCACCTTGTCCAGCTTGACGACGGCCAGGTCCTGCTCGGGGTAGGAGTAGACGAGCCTGGCGGTGAGCACGTCCTCGCTGTTCGCGGTGGTCACCTTGAACGTCTTCTCGTCCCCGACGACGTGCGCGTTGGTGACGATGTGCCCCTGGTCGTCGTACACGACCCCCGACCCCAGATCACTGCTGGCCTGGATCTGCACGACCGACGGCAGGACCTCCTTGATCACCTTCAGGTAGTCGCTCTGCAGGTCGCCACTCGACATCGGTACGGCGGCCTCGGCGGCCTGCGTGGTCGAGCCGTCCTTCTTCGAGGAGGCCGACGAGGACCCGGAGTCGGAACATCCGGCGACCAGCGCGAGCGAACAGGCGAGACCGGCGAGGAGAGCGACCGGCCGCAGGGCACGGATACGAGTGCGGGTACGGGAGGAGTCCATACCGCGAGTGTCTCTTTGGGGTGAATATCCGGCTTGTACTGCTGACCCGAACGGGCCCCCGGGGGAAGGGGCGCGTGCTCAGCCCCGCACGCCGCACAGATGCAGCAGCGCGGCCACCGCCCGGTATGGATCGGTCCGCCCGGCCCGCTCCTCGGCGGCCAGCAGCGGCTCGACGTCCGCCGGGATCTCGGCCCCTTCCGGAGCCGTGTCGGTGAAGACCCGCACGCCGTACCAGGACTGCAGCGGCGCCCCGATCCCCGCCAGCGTCGCCGTCAGGGTGTCCAGCCGGTCCGCCCGCGCGTCGACACCGAGCCGGTTGCGGTACGCGGTCGAGTCGAACGCGGCCGCCGTGGATGCCCAGTCCCAGGACAGCCCGGGCCGCATGGCCAGCGCGTCGGCGTTCCGCACGAGCAGCGACAGCAGCCCGCCCGGCGCCAGCATCCGCGCGAGCCCGGCGAGCAGCGGATCGGGCTCGGACACGTACATGAGTACGCCATGACAGAGCACGACGTCGAAACTGCCCGGCAGGAAGTGCACGCCCGTGTCCCGGCCGTCGCCCTCGATGATCCGCACCCGCTCCCGGATGCCCTCGGGCTCACCGGACAGGGCGTCGCGGGCCGCGGCGACCATCTTCGGCTCCTGTTCGAGCCCGGTCACCTGATGCCCGGCCCGGGCCAGCCGCAGCGCCTGCGTGCCCTGGCCCATCCCGACGTCGAGCACCCGCAACCGCTGCCCGACCGGATACCGGCTGGCTATCTGCTCGTCGAGCTGCCGGGCCACCAGCTCCTGTCGTACGACATTCCGCAGCCCGCCCAGCCTGCTCAGCCAGGCGTCCGCCGCGCCCCCGGAGAAGGAATCCGCGCTCAGGGCCGCTCTCCGCGCTTGACTTGCGGCTTCGGCAGCCGGAGTCGACGCATCTGGAGGGAGCGCATCATGGAGTACCAGACCGTGCCCTTCGTGTTCTGGCCCGGGAAGCGCTCGGCGAGCAGCTTGCGCAGCCGGAACACGCTCCAGAAGGAGTCGACCACGATCAGCACGATCACCACGAGCCACAGCAGCAGCGCGATGTTCTGCAGCGCGGGGAGCTGCACCACGCTGAGCACGAGGATCACCACGGCCAGCGGCAGGAAGAACTCGGCGATGTTGACGCGCGAGTCGATGTAGTCGCGCCCGAACTTGCGGATCGGACCCCTGTCACGGAGGGGCAGATCCCGCTCGTTGCCACGGCCGGACAGCGCCTGGCGCTGCCTCTCCATCTGCGTACGCCGCTCGTCGCGCTGACGCTTGGAGGCGTCCTTGCGCGTCATCGAGGTGTTGGCGACGCTGCGGCGCTGAGTCTGGGACTCACTGCGCTTGGGCGTGGGCCGACCCTTCGGGGCCTGAGGGTCTCGGGGCATTGTGGAGTCGGTCAGCGACACCTTGTCGGTGGACGCTGCCTTCTCTTCCTTGGCGCGGCTACGGAACACAAAACCCAAGGGTAAGGGGTGAATGGGGTTGGACCCCAGCCCTGTGGGGAACGATCCGGCAACACCGCTCGTCTGTAGGGGGACAGAGAAGGACGTCATGAGCGGGTCCTGCCAGGGGAGCACCTACTCCTTACGCCGGATCAGGACCGCGGTCAGTCGTCCTTGGGGATGAGCGCATCCGTCCCCGAACAGTGCGGTAATGGATGCAGGGCCCGTACTGTGGGTTCTGTTGCAGTCGCTGGAGCTGGAGTCCGTCAGAAGGGGGCGCGCGAAGCCCATGAGCGGTGTCATGAAGCGTATGGGGATGATCTTCCGCGCGAAGGCGAACAAGGCCCTTGACCGGGCCGAGGACCCGCGCGAAACCCTCGATTACTCGTACCAGAAGCAGCTGGAGCTGCTTCAGAAGGTGCGCCGGGGAGTGGCCGACGTCGCCACCTCCCGCAAGCGTCTGGAGCTCCAGCTCAACCAGCTGCAGTCGCAGTCCTCGAAGCTGGAGGACCAGGGCCGCAAGGCGCTCGCCCTCGGCCGTGAGGACCTGGCCCGCGAGGCGCTCTCGCGCCGGGCCGCGCTCCAGCAGCAGGTGACGGACCTGGAGACGCAGCACACGACTCTCCAGGGCGAGGAGGAGAAGCTCACCCTCGCGGCCCAGCGCCTCCAGGCCAAGGTGGACGCCTTCCGTACGAAGAAGGAGACCATCAAGGCCACGTACACGGCGGCCCAGGCACAGACCCGGATCGGCGAGGCCTTCAGCGGCATCTCCGAGGAGATGGGCGACGTGGGCCTGGCGATCCAGCGGGCCGAGGACAAGACCCAGCAGCTCCAGGCCCGCGCCGGCGCGATCGACGAGCTCCTCGCCTCCGGCGCCCTGGACGACCCGACCGGCATGGCCAAGGACGACATCCAGGCCGAGCTGGAACGCCTGTCCGGTGGTACGGATGTAGAGCTGGAACTCCAGCGCATGAAGGCGGAGCTGGCCGGCGGTTCGTCTGCTTCCCAGCAGGCGATCGAAGGCGGCAAGGACCAGTCGCAGTCCTCGTCGCAGCCGCAGGACACCCCGCGTTTCGACAAGCAGTAGGCCCACGCCTGAGGAGGGCGACATGATCGTACGGATCATGGGGGAGGGGCAGGTGAGGCTGGCCGAGAGCCACCTCACCGAGCTGAACAAGTTGGACACCACCCTCCTGACGGAGGTCCAGAACGGCGACGGCCCGGCCTTCCGCCAAACCCTCCAGGCCCTCCTGGCAAAGGTCCGGGAACTGGGCGAGCCCTTGCCGGACGACTCCCTGGAGCCGTCGGAGCTGATACTCCCGGCCCAGGACGCAACCCTGGAGGAGGTCCGGGACCTGCTGAGCGACGACGGTTTGATCCCGGGGTGACGGTTTCTTCGCCACGCCGGTCGGCACCATTCAGCCCGTCCGGCGTTTGAGGACGAGGCCGTTCAGGCCGAAGCGGGGGTCTGGGGGCGGCAGCCTCCAGTACGGGGTCACCCCAGCACCGGTCACTCACAAGGAGACGTACCGTTGGCCCCCGTTCCGCCCCCGGCAGGGACCCGCACCCTGGACCGCGCCCGCTGCCAGGCGAAGGCGCACCCCTCGGCCCTGGACGCGGCCCTCGCCGCCGCGGTGCTCGTCTGCATGGTCGCCGGTTCCTTCGTGGACCCCCACGGGGACAACGGCGTGAGCTGGGGCCTCCGCACCCCCGCCCCCCTCAGCCTGATCCTCATGGCGGTCGGCGCCGCCGCGCTGGTCAAACGCCGCCGCGCCCCCATGCTGGTGCTCGCCGTCACCGCGACCGCCTCCCTCATCGAGAGCGTCACCAGCGACCCCCGCGCCCCGGTCGCGATGTCCGCCGTGGTCGCCCTGTTCACCGTCGCCGTCACCACCGACCGCTCGACGACCTGGCGCGTCGCCCTGCTCACGATGACCGTGCTGACCGGCGCCGCGATGCTCGGCGGCCCCCTGCCGTGGTACGCCCAGGAGAACCTCGGCATCTTCGCCTGGACCGGCATGGCGGCCGCCGCCGGCGACGCCGTACGCAGCCGTAAGGAATTCGTGCACGCCATCCGTGAGCGCGCCGAACGGGCCGAACGCACCCGCGAGGAGGAGGCCCGCCGCCGGGTCGCCGAGGAACGGCTCCGCATCGCCCGCGACCTGCACGACGTGGTCGCGCACCACATCGCCCTGGTCAACGTCCAGGCCGGAGTCGCCGCGCACGTCATGGACAAGCGCCCCGACCAGGCCAAGGAGGCCCTCGCGCACGTACGTGAGGCGAGCCGCTCCGCGCTCAACGAACTCCGCGCCACCGTCGGCCTGTTGCGCCAGTCCGGCGACCCCGAGGCCCCCACCGAACCGGCCCCGGGCCTCGACCGCCTCGAAGAGCTCGCCGGCACCTTCCGCAGCGCCGGCCTCCAGGTCGAGGTCGCCCGCGCGGACAACGGCACGACTCTCCCCGCCGCCGTGGACCTGGCCGCCTACCGCGTCATCCAGGAAGCCCTCACCAACGTGCAGAAGCACGCCGGCACGGAGGCGAAGGCCGAGGTGAGTGTGGTCCGGGTGGGCCCGAACGTGGAGGTCACCGTCCTCGACAACGGCTCCGGCGAGGACCAGGACCCCGACTCCGGCGGCGGCCACGGCCTGCTCGGCATGCGCGAGCGCGTCACCGCCCTGCGCGGCACCCTCACCACCGGTCCCCGGTACGGAGGCGGCTTCCGCGTGCATGCGATCCTGCCGGTCAAGACCCGCCCACGCGCCTCGGGGGACCCCGTATGACGACGATCCGTGTCCTGCTCGCCGACGACCAGGCCCTGCTGCGCAGCGCCTTCCGCGTACTCGTCGACTCCGAGCCCGACATGGAGGTCGTAGGGGAGGCGTCGGACGGCGCGGAGGCCGTGCGGCTGGCGAAGGAGGAGCGGGCCGACGTCGTGCTGATGGACATCCGGATGCCCGGCACGGACGGCCTCGCCGCGACCCGCATGATCAGCGCGGACCCGTCCCTGGCCCACGTCCGCGTGGTCATACTGACGACCTTCGAGGTCGACGACTACGTGGTCCAGTCCCTGCGCGCGGGCGCGTCCGGCTTCCTCGGCAAGGGCTCGGAACCGGAGGAACTCCTCAGCGCGATCAGGGTGGCGGCGGCCGGCGAGGCACTGCTCTCCCCGGTGGCGACCAAGGGCCTGATCGCCCGCTTCCTCGCCCAGGGCGGCGACCTGGACGACGACCACGACCCGGCCCGAGCCGAACGCCTCGACGCCCTCACCGTCCGCGAACGCGAGGTCCTCGTCCAGGTCGCCGGCGGCCACTCGAACGACGAGATCGCCGAACGCCTGGAGGTCAGCCCCCTGACGGTGAAGACCCACGTCAACCGCGCCATGTCCAAACTGGGCGCCCGCGACCGGGCCCAACTCGTCGTCATCGCCTACGAGTCGGGCCTGGTCCGGCCGCGAGTGGAATGACCCAGCGGGCTTACGGCAGCGCCAGCATCCGCTCCAGCGCCAGCTTGGCGAACGCCTCCGTCTCCTTGTCCACCTCGATGCGGTTGACCAGGTTGCCCTCGGCGAGGGACTCCAGGGTCCAGACCAGGTGGGGGAGGTCGATGCGGTTCATCGTCGAGCAGAAGCAGACCGTCTTGTCGAGGAAGACGATCTCCTTGCCCTCGGGCGCGAAACGGTTCGCGAGCCGTCGTACGAGATTCAGCTCGGTGCCGATGGCCCACTTCGAACCGGCCGGGGCCGCCTCAAGTGCCTTGATGATGTACTCCGTCGATCCGACGTAGTCCGCCGCGCTCACGACCTCGTGCTTGCACTCGGGGTGCACGAGGACGTTGACGCCGGGGATGCGGGCACGGACGTCCTCGACGGACTCCAGCGAGAAGCGGCCGTGCACCGAGCAGTGGCCGCGCCACAGGATCATCTTCGCGGCCCTCAACTGCTCAACGGTGAGGCCCCCGTTGGGCTTGTGCGGGTTGTAGAGGACGCAGTCCTCCAGGCTCAGGCCCAGGTCGCGCACGGCCGTGTTGCGGCCCAGGTGCTGGTCCGGCAGGAACAGGACCTTCTCACCCTGCTCGAAGGCCCACTCAAGGGCCCGCTCGGCGTTCGACGAGGTGCAGATCGTGCCGCCGTGCTTGCCCGTGAACGCCTTGATGTCGGCGGACGAGTTCATGTACGACACGGGGACGACCTGCTCGGCTATGCCGGCCTCGGTGAGCACGTCCCAGCACTCGGCGACCTGCTCGGCGGTGGCCATGTCGGCCATCGAGCAGCCGGCCGCGAGATCGGGGAGGACGACCTTCTGGTCGTCGCCGGTCAGGATGTCCGCGGACTCCGCCATGAAGTGCACACCGCAGAACACGATGTACTCGGCCTCCGGGCGCGCGGCCGCGTCCCGGGCCAGCTTGAAGGAGTCGCCCGTGACATCGGCGAACTGGATGACCTCGTCGCGCTGGTAGTGATGGCCGAGCACGAAGACCTTGTCGCCGAGCTTCTCCTTGGCCGCGCGGGCCCGCTCGACCAGGTCCGGGTCGGACGGCGAGGGCAGGTCACCGGGGCACTCGACGCCGCGCTCGCTGCTCGGGTCGGCCTCACGGCCGAGGAGGAGCAGGGCGAGGGGCGTCGGCTGAACGTCGAGTTCCTGGGTCTGGGCCGTGGTCACGACACGCACCCTTTCTGTTCTGCGGGCTGGGCCGGCCCGTTGGGAGGACGGCCCTTTTCGTCGAATTGACGTTATCTATCATAACTTCTTCACGTCAGTTTGACGATGCCCATAGCGTCGATGTGACATCAATCCCGGCAGCGTCCAGTGAGGGGCCTTGCGGGTGTGTGCGAGCATGGAAGTGAGAGCAGAAGAGATACAGGCGAAAAGAACGCCACCCGGCCCGGAATGAATCCGCGGCCACGCCGGTTGAAATGTCGGCAAGCAGTCTCCGTACAACCCGGGAGAGATGTAGATGTCCGTATCGGACGAGACCAGCACCGTCACCGACGGCATCCTTCTGTCCGACGCCGCCTCGGCGAAGGTCAAGGCCCTGCTCGACCAGGAAGGCCGTGAGGATCTGGCCCTGCGTGTCGCCGTCCAGCCCGGCGGCTGCTCCGGCCTGCGTTACCAGCTCTTCTTCGACGAGCGCTCCCTGGACGGCGACGTCGTCAAGGACTTCGGCGGTGTCAAGGTCGTCACCGACCGCATGAGCGCCCCGTACCTGGGCGGCGCCTCCATCGACTTCGTCGACACCATCGAGAAGCAGGGCTTCACGATCGACAACCCGAACGCCACGGGCTCCTGCGCCTGCGGCGACTCGTTCAGCTAAGCCCGGCTCCAGCCCCACAGAGGGCGACTGAGCAGAACGAAGGCGGCGGCCCCCTCCGACAGGGCCGCCGCCTTCGGGCGTTTCCGCCGCCCGTGCGGTCGTGGCTACCGGGCCAGTGAGGGTCCTGCCCCCACCTCGACCCTCTTCTCCACGGGGATCTTCGTGCCGTCCGGTCCCACGACGGACCTGTCACCGACCGGCGCCTTCAACTGCACGGTCTGGTGGTAGACCTTGGCGATCAGGACGCAGATCTTGTTCGGCCAGGGCGTGTCGGTCACGGTGACCGTCACCTTGTCCGAACTCTCCACGGCCGACACCTTGTAATCGGCGCAGACCCCGCCGGTGAAGGCCACGGTGAGGCTCTTCCCGTCGGTCGTGTAGCCGTCCGCCTTGATCTCGTGCGACGCCGCGCTGGACGTCGAACTCGGCGTAGGGGCAGGCGTGTTGGCCGAGGTCAGATACTTCGGGTCGATCGCCGGGTACGTCACGGTGAAACTGTCCTGCCCGCTCGCCTCCCGCGCCTCGAACAGCCAGGACGGCACCAGCGTCTGCCGCCCGTCCACGGAGTGCACGGCGAGCCCGAACACCGCGTGCTCGACGGTGGTCGAGGCCTGCGTCGGCGTAGCGGATGAGGCGGTAGACGACCCGCAGGGCGCCTCCAGCCGGTCCTTCAGCGGTACGGGGCTGGCGCAGCCGCCGATGCCCATGCGGTGGTCGGTCTTCGGCGCCGCGTTCATCAGGTCCAGCGTCTTCCGCGCGCTCAGCACGGGATAGACGTCACCCTTCATGGGCGCTGCCAACTCACCGCTCCCGCCGACCACTTCACCCTGGGCGCTGACGGTCAGCCCGGTGGTCCACCCGTGCGTCGGCAGCCCACCGATCACCGGCTCGGCGTTCACGACCCGCTGCGCGCCCATGAGTTGGCTCGCGTCGACCTTCGCGTCGTCCTGGCCGACGGCCTTGAGGATCGGGGCGGCGGCCTTCTTCGCCACGTCCGCGCTCACCGGGTCGGTGGCCGAAGTGCCGGGATCGTGCGTGCACTTGAGGGTGCCGCCGGTGCAGTCGTCGGTGCCGGGTGCGTAGCGGTTGAACGTCCACATGCCCGGCGCCGCCTTGTTCACCTGCAGACTCGGCCCGGTACCGTCCTGCCCGCCCACCTTCCAGAGCTGTCCCTCGGCGACCGGCGCCCCCGTGACCCCGAGCGCCTTCGCGAGCCGGCTCACCGCGTCCTTGCCGACCTCACCCTCCGGCGCGTAGACGGCGGCGGAGTCCGGCCCGTCGGGCAGACTCCCCGCGGCCCGGTACGTCTCCCCGTACGGATTCGGCTCCCCGGACGCGATCCCACTCGTACCACCCGACGCATACCCGTCGAGCGCGAGCGGCGGCGGAGTCCCGTCCGCACCGGACGCCGCGGACCCCGTACCTTCCCCCGAACCCCCG
>NZ_JBXVPZ010000360.1:0-10233 GCF_057961495.1 Streptomyces sp. P5F9
TGCTGCGCGACAAGAGGCTGTTCACCTCCGCTCCACCGGTCACGCAGGCGGCTTGACACGGTCATTGAGATTCTCCTCGTGTGTTGTGTGTTGTGTGTCGCTCGTCGCGGTTGCGGCGAGTCAGCTGTTGCCGATGACGGCCTTGCCGCGGATGCCCCCCTGGGACAGGGACTGCAGCGCCTGCGGAGTCTGGTCGAAGCCGACCACCTTCCCTACGACCGGACGCAGAACGCCCTGGTCGATGAGGGTGGTGATCTGTCGGAGCTGGTCGCCGCTGGCGTGCATGAGCAGGAACTCGTACGTCACACCGAGCTTCTTCGCCTGCTTGCGGATCTTGCGGCTCAGGCCGGCGACTGCCAGGCGCAGCAGTGGGTTCAGACCGGCTTCGCGGGCGAACGCGGGTTCCGGGGGGCCGGCGATCCCGATGGCTTTGCCGCCGGGCCTGAGCACCCTTAGAGACTTCTGGAGATTCTCACCACCGAGACTGTCCAACACCAGGTCGTAGCCGGTCAGGAGCTGCTCGAAGTCCTGGGTGCGGTAGTCGATCACCGTGTCCGCGCCGAGCGCGCGTACGAAGTGCGCGTTGGAAGCGCTGGTGGTCGCGGCGACGCTCGCGCCGAGGTGCGCGGCGAGCTGGATCGCGATCGAGCCGACCCCGCCGGCGCCGGCGTGGATGAGAACCTTCTGCCCGGGCCGCACCTTCCCGCGCTCCACCAGGGCCTGCCACGCCGTCAGCGCCACCAGCGGCAGCGAGCCCGCCGCTTCCATGCTGATCGAAGCGGGCTTGAGCGCCAGGTCGCCCTCCGCTACGGCGATGCGCTCGGCGAACGTGCCGATGCGGTCCTTGTCGGGCCGGCCGTAGACCTCGTCTCCGGGCTTGAAGCCGCGAACTGCCGCCCCGACGCCGATGACGGTGCCCGCGACGTCGTGGCCCAGGATCAGCGGCAGCTTGTAGGGCAGGATCTGCTTGAACTCACCGGCTCGGATCTTCTCGTCCAGCGGGTTCAGCCCGGCGGCCTCCACCCGGACGAGCACGTCGTGCTCCCCCACCGTGGGCTCCGGGACGTCCGCCTCCTGCAGCGGCTCCTTGTACTTGGTGACGACGAACGCTCTCATGGGGCGCCGCTCCTTGTCTTGATCCTATTTATCCGGGTCTGAGAACAGATCAGCCAATTCAGCGCGCCATCTGAGGCCTCGCTTCACCGAATCAACCCGAGTACACTCAATCATGAGTCTACTCAGAAATATTGTCAAGGGAGGTCCCCATGGGGCGCGGTCACATGCCGATCGGGCGCCGCGAGCGGGCCAAACAGGCCAAGCGCGAGCGCATCATGACCGCAGCCCGCGAGTTGTTCGTCGAACACGGCGTCGGCGGGGTCACGACACAGCAGATCGCCGACCGGGCCGAAGTCGCGATCGGCACCCTCTACCTGTACGCGTCCACGAAGGCCGAGTTGCTGATCATGGTGCAGAACGAGAAGTTCGCCGCTGCCATCGACGTCGGCCTCACCGCCGCGAACGCCGCCCTCGGGCAGGGCGTGCTGGAGCCGGTCGTCGCTCTCATCCGTCCCGTGGTGGAGTGTCTGAGGGAGCACATCGAGAACGGCCGCACATACCTGCACGAACTCGTCTTCGGCGACCCGGCCGAGCCCTACCGGCAAGCGGGTCTAGTCCTTGCCGGCCGTCTTGAGGACGGCATCACCGGCCTGCTCACCCACGACGACTACATCGGTGCCGCCGACGCGCCGACGCTGGCGCGGGTGATCACCGCGATCATCCACATCAGCACCACCGCCACCGCGTACCTGCACCGCAGCGCCGAAGCCGTCCTCGCCGACATCCGCGGCCAGATTCACGCCGCCCTGGTACCCCGCCACCGCGCCGAATGACCAGCTCGTTCCACGAGCGAACCACCGAACACCACCCGAGGGGCACCCCATGAGCACGCGTTACGACGTCGTCGTCCTCGGCGCCGGCCCGGGCGGGTGCGTCGCCGCGGTCCGCGCAGTTCAGAGGCGACTGGAGCCGCATCACCGCAGGTCATCGCCCCAAGGTAGACAACTTCAAGAAGATCTCCTCGGCGACCGATGTACAGCACCGCGAGGTCGCCGACCTGTCACGAGCAGGTGTGGGACCGCGACCAGAGGCTCCGCTCCTGATCATGCAGTGCCACCCCGGAAGGGGGCCGGCCGGACTCACTCCGGTCGACCCCTCCATCGCGCGCACTCGCCTGCGTGCACGGCTGTCCCGGCCGTTCGCCGGGTCTCCCTGCCCGGCTCAGCCCTGCGCCAGTTCTGCCACGGGCTGCCACTTCTCCCACACCGCGAGACGCTGCTCGTAGTCGGCCTTGGCAATGCCCAGCGGCGCCGAGCCGAAGAAGCAGCGTAGTGGCGGCTCGTCGGCGTCGACGATCTCCAGCACGGCAGCGGCGGACGCGGTCGGATCGCCCGGCGTGCCGACGCGCTTGCGGCGCTGCTCCTGCACTTCCTTGTGGAAGTCGGCGTACGCGGGCAACGGCTCGGAGGTGCTCGACGAGGAGCCCGCCCAGTCGGTGGCGAACCCGCCGGGCTCGATCAGTGTGACCTTGATGCCGAACGGCGCCACTTCCTGGGCCAACGCCTGGCTCATGCCTTCGAGCGCCCACTTCGACGCGTGATAGATCCCGACCAGCGGGAAGGCGCTGATGCCTCCGATGGATGAGACCTGGAGGATGTGGCCGCCGCCCTGCTCGCGCAGGAACGGCAGCGCCGCCTGCGTGATCCACAGTGCACCGAACAGGTTGGTCTCCAGTTGCGCACGCGCTTCGGACTCGGTGAGTTCCTCGACCATGCCGAAGTGGCCGTAACCAGCATTGTTGACCACCACATCGAGGCGCCCGAACCGCTCGTGCGCCTGCCGTACGGCCGCGAAGTCGGCGTCACGGTCCGTCACGTCGAGGCGCAGGGGCAGCAGCCGTTCTCCGTGCTCCGCGCGAAGGTCCTCCAGCGTGGAAAGGTCACGCGCGGTCGCGGCAACCGAATCGCCGCGTTCGAGGGCGGCGATGGCCCACTCCCTGCCGAAGCCGCGTGAGGCACCGGTGATGAACCAGATCTTCTGCGTCATGGTGTGCTCCTCAAGGAAACTCGTCAGCCGTACCGTCAGTACATCGCGGCGTTCCATCCACCAGACAACACTCAGCTCGCAACGCACGCCACACCAACCGGGAACGAATCAACTCCACCGCTCCCGACAACCTCCAGAGTCAGCGGACACACGGATCCGGAACGCCTCGCCCGCTCCGGGCAGTTGCGGGCCGCCGCACGCGCCGCCGACCTCATCGAGAACACGCCGACCGCTTGAACCTGTGCTCCGGCCGGGAAGAAACCGGGTCAGCAGACGGGCACGCGGAAACGCACCCGCCGAGTCCGCTCCGCGTCCGGCGAAGCCGGCCGCTGCCTCATGCGTTCGCCGGACGCGGCGCAGGTGCCAGCGCCCGCCGGATCATCGAGGTCAGGGCGGAGCCGAGCGGGCGCACACACAGCGCGTCCACCGCCGCGAGCCGGGGCAGCCGTAGTTCCCGCGCCGCCCAACGCGGCAGGAGTGAGACCGCGTTGGCGGCGAGCGCGCCATAAAGGAGACGGGCCGCGAGAGGCAGCGGCGGGTTCAGGAGGAGGAAGCGTGCGGTGTCGCGTGCCTGCGGGGTCGCTTCCAGTTCCGGGCGGTACGCGAGAAGACGCTCGGTCAGCTCGGCTCGATTCCGTGGCGGATCGGACACCCCGAGCGCGACGGCGACCCTGGCGGTGTTCTCCACATATCCGTCGTACTCGGCATCCGTCAGGGGACGCGCTCCGTAGCGCTGGTGAGCCCGCAGGAAGCTGTCCACCTCGGCGACGTGGACCCAGCAGAGCAGATGCGGATCGGAGGCGTGGTAGGCCTCACCCCGGCCGGTCTCACCGCGCACCCTCTCGTGCACGGCCCGGACCTGGTCACAGGCCCGCTGCGCCTGCTCGGCGGTGCCGTATGTCGTCGTAGCCAGGAAGGTACTGGTCCGTTGCAGTCGGCCCCAGGGGTCACCGCGGAAACCGGAGTGGGCGGACACGGCTGCCATGGCCAGCGGATGCAGCGACTGGAGGAGCAGGGCGGACAGCCCGCCGATGAACATCGAGGCGTCACCGTGCACTCGGCGGACAGGCTGCTCCGGTCCGAACCAACGCGGGCCGGGGGTGTCGTGGATCCGGGCACGGTTGCGCGGGCCGTCCGGTCCTGCGACACGAGCGAACAGGGCGGCGCCCAACCGTTCCCGCGGGCCGGGACAACCGGCGATGGTGGGTTTCATGACTCACGGCCTTCCGCCAGCCTGTCGTCCATTGTGCAGGGACCCTCCGTCGCCGACGCCGGAGGGTCCCGGGGAAGCGCCGCCCGTCGGTCCCGGTGCGGGGAGACGACAAGCACGCATTCCGCCTTTCTTTCCGTGCCGGACGCACCTTTGGATGCGGACCGGGGAGAGAGCTTTTCCAACGGTGCGAACCCGGCCGTGACGCCGTGGGGTGAAGCCTGCCGAAAAGCCACGCCGCAGGTCGACGTTCATATCGCCGACGAAGCGGACGACGACCTCCAGTTGGTCGGTGATGAGGCGCTCGCATGCGGCATGCCCTGCTTGCTGCCGCCGTGGGAGTAGAGCCTTGCGGAGATCTGTGAGCCAGGGTCTGGGAAACCGACGCCCCCGGTCACAGCGGGCGGCTGCACGCCGGGGTGTTCTGGGGCCGTGAGCGAGAAGCGGAAGCCGGGGGCAGCGACTCCACTCGCGCATACGCCAGGAGAACGTGTTCGTGTCCCACGTACGCGTTCGGGTACGGACAGCGGGCCCGTCACCCACAGGTGCGAGGCTTCCCCGAGCTCAGGCGGCCACCGCATGGCCGGTCGCCAGGCCGGGCAGCACTGCGGCACGCCACGCCCCACCTCCACCCCCCACCCCGTCGAGGGAGCCGTATGTGAGCGATCTCGTCTTCACAGCCGATTTCACCTCCACCGGCCAATGGGTGGCCGGCCGTTCCTGGGCCTATCCCGACGGCGGCCCCACCAACCCCGGCGACAACAAACTGGACCACCTCACCCCCGACCCTGCCTACTCCCGCACCGGAACCTTCCGCGCCACCCGCAGGACCGACGGCTGGTGGAACACCGGACTGCTGACCACCGAGGGAAGCGACGAGGCCTTCACAGTCCGCACCGGCGACCAGCTCCAGGCCCGTGTCCGCCTGCCCAGCGGGCTGGGCGCCTGGCCGGCGATCTGGACCTGGCGCGACGGAGGCAACGAGGTAGACGTCTTCGAGTACCACCCCGACAACCCCGACCTGCTCGAACTCAGCAACCACGTCCGCGAAGGACACACCTACCTCCATCACCCGGCGGTGAGTCCGGGTGCCGTCATCGACCTCGGAGTGGCCTTTGGCCGACGCAGCGTCGTCTGGACACTGAACGGCGCCCAGGTCTTCGCCGACGGCCGGGGCGTCGGATCCGGTTGGCACGCCTACCTCATCGTCAACCTCTCCGTCTGCGCCGGCCTCTACCACCCCCGCCCCGACGCCGAGACCACCGAACTGTCGTACCACGTCGAGAACTTGACGGTGCACCGGCGCGTGATCCCGCACGCGGCAGAATCCCACGACGACGCGACGGCGGCCGAGACGACGACAGCGGACGGCCCACCATGAAAAGCCCCAGGCGGCAGGGTGTCCGGGGCGGGCCGCACTGGTCGTCAGTCGCCGGCGCCGACGGCTCTGCCACCCCGGCCGTCGGCGCGGCAGGCGTCCCTTCGCCCGACTCTCGGCCGACGACGAGACCGTCGACACCACGCTCTGCCGGCTCGTTGCTCACGGAGAGCCGGTGACCCCAGCAGCGACCTCAGCCTCCGCCGCTCTCCCGCACCACGATCCGGTGCCCGATCACCACGCCCCTATAGAGGACGCCCGAGCCAGGGGCGCCGAAACGGTTCAGCAGCAGGGACACCGTCATGCGGGCGATCTCCCGTTCGCCGGGCGAGACCGAGGTGAGGCTGGGCACGCCGAAGCCGACGGCCTCGATGCCGTCGAAGCCGACCGAAGAGGAGACGATGCGGGTCCAACAGGCGTGCGCGCCCCGGCCCGTGACGGATATCGAGGCCGAACTGCTCGAATTCCGGGACACCACCAGGACTGGCAATCCCTGGTCCACCGCGCGCTGACCTCCGGGGTTCCCGCGCCCCGCATCGCACAGCTCACCGGCCTGGACCCACACCTCATCGTCCAGGCTGTCGACAGCTGACCTCCCACCGAATCGACGGAGCCTAAGGGGGCGGGGATCACCGGATTCTCCGGTGTGGCGTCCCCCGCACGGGCTGGGCCGAGAACTCGGGCGACGCCGACGGCAGAAGCGCGGCTGTGCACGGCATCGCGGGAACCTGTGGGTCTCGTCCGGGTTCACCACTCGTGCGGCACGACTTCGGTGACGCGCTGATGGGCATGCGGAAATGCGTGCGGGCGGCGCCTACGCCAGCCTCGTCGTGAGGGCCGAGCCCGATCACGCCGGCCGTCTCGATCAGTTCGGCCTCCTAGTGGCGAGCGCCCCCGTGCTGATTCATTGTGAGCCCTCAGGTCCCTGCCGAACGGCGGCTCATGATGGGTTCGGCCAGCAGTCTCGCCGTTCCGCAGAGGCTCTGGCCGTGCTGGGCGAAGAGTGCGTCACGTGAGTCGAAATGGCCCAGGTCTGTCAGGACGTGGGCCGAGAGGTCGCACGAGGGGCCGGTGGCCGGGCAGACCGTTGTGCCGTCCCAGTCGATCGCCGTCCGGGACAGTGCGTCGAAGAGTGTCTCCGGGCCGGTGTTGGTGAAACCGCCGCCGCTGGATTCGTTCAACTCGTCGAGGTCTCCGAAGAGTTCCGAGACCGTCAGCCACGGTGCGGTGAGACGGCCGTTCCGCGGCGGACCTTCAAGGTGGAACTCCGGCCATGCGAGCACGACTTGGTGCGGCACCAGCCGGTGGACGCGAGGGAAGCGCGGGTACCAGAAGGTGCCGTCGACCAACAGGCCGCGCACGCGCGTGGCCACTCCGGTTGCCCGCGCGACCGCCTCCAGCACCGCCAGCCGCTGACTGCACGAGCCCCGTCCGCGGCGCAGCACCTCCGAGACAGGTCGCGCGTCCTGCACCGAGTACACCGGCCGCACGGCCGTGGCGATCCATCGATGCGCCTGCCGCAGGGCTGCCGTTCGGCAAGCGTCCGAGGCGTCTTCCGTGTCCGTCGGCAGGTCGAGACGGCGCAGCAGGGACGAGACGTTCGGATGCCGCCAGTCGAGAATCCGCGTCGGAGCCGCGCTGCCCGACGCTTCTCCCATGTCGGCGCCACGTGTGCGGACACGGCCTCGCGGCATGAGAAGTGAGCTCGTCATGACGGTGGTCCTCTCCCCCAGCATCCTCCCCGGATGGCGAGACCCATCATGGCAGCATTTTTGAACGCGTTCAACTATGAGGAGGGAAGTGATCCAGGTATCGGGAGATGCCTGCCGTCCGCACGCCCGCGCGCCCGGACAACGGGCGCTCACCGGGCAGAAGAGCCACAGGCCAGGCGCACAGCTCTGCCGCCGACCGAGCCGTCCCAGTGCGCGGCCGCCGCCAGGACGGCCGCGGCCGCGCCCGTTCCGAGGACGGCGCCGGCGACGACGTCGCCCGGGTAGTGCACCCCGGTGTGAACGCGCGAGTAGCCCACGGCAGAGGCCAGCAGTCCGAGAGGGACCGTGACGGCCGGGAACGCGGGCCCGACCGCCGCGGCGAAGGCGACGGCGGACGCCGTGTGACCGGAGGGGAACGATGCGGACGCCGGCATGGGGACGTGCCGACCGGGGAACGGCGAGTCCTCGGCACGGTGCGGGCGTGGCCGCCGTACAAGACGCTTGCCCAGGAGGTTGGCCGTGGTGGACGCGACGCCGATCGCTGCCACGCCGAGCACCGCGGCGCGGCGGGAGCGGCCCGGGCGCAGGGCCAGGGTGGCGGCGATCAGAAGGGAGATCTTGGAGTGATCGGCCGCCGCGGACAGTCGGCGCAGCGCCGAGTCCAGTGCGGGTGTGCTGGTGATCGTCACGGCCTCGTAGAGGGCCTGGTCGAGGCTGGCGAGGTCGCGCAGCAGGCCCTGCGGTACTCGTTGGTGCCGAGTCCGACGGTCAATCATCGCTCTGCTCCTGGTTCTTGTCGCGTGAGGGGGCTGCTCGGTCGTGGCTCTCGCGTGCGTGGGGCGACAGGTCGAAGGCGAGGCGCATGACGCGGTACCAGTCGACGGTCGGTGCGACGTACGGTGCCCCGGGACGTTCCCGTGGCACGCGGACCCGCAGCACGCCGGGCCGTATGGAGCACACGACGGGCGGAGGCAGGACGAGTGCCTCACCGTCCACGGCCACCGGGATCGTCTCCTCGTCGGACTCCACAACGACGCTGCGGGACGTCAGGACCGTCATGCCGCTGGCCCGCTCCCCCAACAGCGCCAGTTCGGCGGCCTGTACGGCGCCCCCGACCCGGACCGCGATCACGCCGAGCTCGCCCGTGTCGAGCCGTTCCCGGCGGCCACCGGTCAGGGGGTCGGCCCGTGCGTAGGGGTTGTTGCTGACCAACACCGCCTGCGGGGCCTCCAACCGCTCTTCGTCGGTCCGGGCACTGAGTGCGGCGCCCGCCTCGCCCGCCAGCAGGTCCGGCAACTGGTCGAGCGCGGTGACCGCTTTGGCGTCGCGGTAGTCGGGGTTCTGCACGATGTGCGCGTACATGCCGAACGAGGCTGTGTTGACGAACGGCCGGCCGGCGATGTCTCCGAGGTCGACGCGGAGTTCCACACCGTCCGAGAGCGCGTCCAGGCTGCTCACCGGATCGTCCCGGTCCAGGCCGAGGTCCATGGCGAAGTGGTTGCGGGTGCCGGCCGTCACGACCATGAACGGCAGACCGTGTTCGGCGGCCACTCCCGCCACCAGGGCCTGGGTGCCGTCGCCGCCGGCCACACCGAGCAGGTCGGCTCCTTCGGCCACGGCCTGCCGGGCCAGTGCCACCGGATCCGGATCCGCGTCGAGGTCGAGCAGGATCACTCGCGCGCCCAGTGCCTCGGCCCGCTCCACGAGTCCGTACTGCACGACCTTCCCGCCGCCCGACTTCGGATTCATGATCAGCACGGCCCGGCGGGGCGGGCGCACCGTGCGGGTGTGCATGCCGTGCGGCTTACGCAGACGGCGCAGGGCACTCCGCGCGCAGCCGAGCGCGGCCGTCCACGCCGCGAGGGCGACCACCGCGACCACCCACAGGCCCGACACGGCGTACAGCACCAGGACGCCGACGGGTGCGGCGATCGCCACAAGGGCACCGAACAGCCGGGCGAATCCGCGGTGCGCCAATGCCCACCACAAGCCCGCGCCGGCCAGTCCGAGACCCGCCAGGCCCAGCAGCAGGATGAACCAATGGTTGGTGCCGGCCACCACCGCGGCCACTGCGCCCGCGATGCACAGCAGGGCGAGGCGAGCCAGGGCTCGCGCCGAGCCGAGACCCTTGTCGGGTCCGTGGCGTTCCGTCTCACGCGTCGTTCTGGTCTCGTTCAATGTGATTCCCCGTCATGCGTGAGGCGGACGGCCGCGATCGCGCGGCGGGTTCTTCGTCTGTCCGTCACACCGGCGATTCATGTCGGTGTCCGTGAAACCTACGCGCTGTGCCCCGCCTCGTCCTCGACCGGGCGCGGTCGGCTGCTCGTGTCCAAGCCGCGATGCGGATCGCGGGACGGCCCGCTCGCGACGACCGTCGAGGACGCCCGGCTGATGTTTTCGGTCATCGCGGACATCGAGGTCGTACGCCCCGACGAGTCCGATTCCCGCAAGGTGGCCGTGGCCGTGCGCAGCCCCCTCGCCGCAGTCGCCGTCAGCAAGCCGTATACGACCGCCGTACGGGAGGCGGCCGGACTGCTGAACAGGGCCGGTCACACCGTGCGCCGCGCCGACCCGCCGTATCCGCTGTCGCTGAGCACCACCTCCCTCGCGCACTGGACGGCGGGCACCTCGGTGGACGCGGCGGGGCTCGACCCGCGGAAGCTGACGCGGCGCACACGGGTGCACGCGGCGATCGGGCGGCGGTTCGTGAAGAGCGTGCGCACCGGCAAGGGCCAGGAGCAGCTCCGGGAGCGCCTGGCGCCGTTCTTCGCCGAGTACGACATCCTGCTGACCGCGGCGCTGGCCCGCCGCTCTCCCAAGGCCGGGCCGTG
>NZ_JBXVPZ010000361.1:0-10232 GCF_057961495.1 Streptomyces sp. P5F9
CAGCGGATGCACGCCCCGGGCAGACACCCGCGCGTTCACGAACCTTGACCGGCTACACCACTTCGCGGGACACCATCCCGACCAGCCGCACGTTGTCGACAGCGCCCACGATCGGGAATGGATGCCCGCAGGCACTGGTCTCGGTTGGTTCGGAGATGGATACCGACGGTACGTGCAGTCCGAGTTGGAGCGCGACGGCAGTGTGTCCGGCTTCGTGGACGGCTACAGCATGACGCTCTGTGTCACGGTCGAGCCCCAGGCCGTCGATTTGGCAGCAGACGATTCGGCCGGGCGGACGGTGGCGATAGGGGCCTTCGCCACACCACCAGTAACCCGCGAGGTCTGTTGTCACGGTGACATACTGTCAGCCCTCTGCGGCACCGGCCGAGCCTCGTTCCGTCCGGCATTTCCCCGCCCCTGCATCTGTTCCTGTGCACGCTCCGGGCCCGCTCTCCGTTCCCATCGGCCCCTGGGAACGACGGCCGGATACCGGACCTGCCTTGACGAGACCCGATGGCAAGCGGAACTCCCATACGGAGCACAGCAGTCCTAACTCATCGGCCCGCCCCAGGAGGCTGGGTTTTTCGTGCCGTCAGGAGGCATTCCGACGGGTGAAGGAAGCCACGAAAGCCGGAGGGGATGGATCATGGCGTACTCCACTCGCATAGCTGCGGCTCTCTCCGGTGTCACGACCCGGCAGCTGCGATCTTGGCTGTAGGACTGTGGTCACTGTTCAGGTGTCGACATCCGGAAGTTCGGGCCAATCAAGCTCCATGAAGCCGGTGTTCTGATCTGCCCACATGTGCCGCAGGTCTCGCACGAACTCGTCCGGTGTGATCGCCTTTTCCGCATTCAGATCTCCTTCGATTGAGAAGGAGAGGCACTCACCAGGTTCGTTGAGAAACGGCGGTGGAGAGCTGAGGTCATTCCAAATGCCGTATCCGCTGCGAGCCAAGTCGCGGACGAACCAGACAAGGTACTCCGTTGTGGCCCAGCCATCACGGTGAGGGCCAGCATCGAAGACACGCGCACCCTCCTCGGCGGGGAGAACGCCCCACCCGATTCGCCACCATCCAGAGCGGGGGTGCGAATCTTGGACATCGGGCATGTCGAAGTACAGCGGCACGATGCCCGGCAGAACAGCGAAGACAGCTGCCGCACGGCGCATAGCGTCAGGAACTCGATCTTCGTCTGGGCCTTTCTCTGCCAGGAGGCGTCTCCATGCCTCAAGGGGCGGCGGCTCTATACCTGCGGAGCGGTGGATGTACCGAGCCCTGTCTTCCGCCTCCTCAAGCACGGCGAACTCGTCGTCACTGACGGCGCTGATGTCGTAGCTGTTCCGGCCTCGGAGAAGAACACGGGCCTGCATGAGCACGTCGCGCGCCCGAAGACCCGGGGCTAGCTGATCCGCCGGCACCTCACAAACCCCAGGGCGCATGAGAATCTCCAACGCGTTCCGAAACAGTTGGCGATCTTGGGCTCGCGACTCAGAGACGGCCGCAGAGACTGCTTTGGCACTGACGCCGAGCTCAGCGGCGACGGATTCACCTGTATGTCCTGGTCGCAACGTCGCTTCGTAGATCGCTTGGCGGCGCACCCGCCCAATGGCTCCTTGAACGCTCCGCGCCTGCTCAGCCAGGTCGTCTGCGCTTCTAACTCGAGCAATGGGGTCCGTGATCGCCGCCAGCCTCGCCAGAGCGCGCTCTGTACGCAGGCCCTGGGTGTAGTCATCGACGCCATCCGTGGGCGCGACATCAAGCACATCCCTGTCGCGCTGATCAGTCATCCTGAGGCCCGCCGTTCCGGTTGAGATCTCCCGCTCGACTACATATTACCCCCGCCCTAGACTTTATTCTAGGGCGGGGTCTAGCATGCGGACGACGGCGGCCTCACGCCGCCTGACATCCGAACCGACCATGACTGAGGACTATGCTCGATGAGCGACAACGTTGGTGTACGTGTCCTACTGCTCCTCGTGGCAGCCCTGATCAGCCTGGTCGTCGCCTTGGTAACTGGTGCACTTGCCCGCTCGGGTGGAGCGAATATGAGCAGCGCGATCCAACGCGCGGGTGTCGCCTTCGGAGGCACGGCAACCTTGATCATTCTTGCCATGAGCTCCGTCGGCCTGTTCCCCTCTTGAGGGGGCCATCCCGTTTTTGTGGTTACGAAATTCATGCCGCTACTCGCGATCCAAGGTGACCAACTGCCACAGAGCAACGTGGCTACTAGGTTGTCCGCGCGGGAGGATTGTGGGGCTCGGCACGCCACGGGTCGTTGGCTCCGGGGAGGCGGCAGTCGAGGACTTTGGCCGCGACAATGGCACCGTATTGGTCGCGCTGTTCCTGGGCGCGTGCATCGTGTCCGTGCTGCAGGTCGCGGATAGTGTGATCGCCTGATGCGTGGTGTCGCTTCCTGCGCATTTCGCAGTTCCAGCGGTCGCAGTCGAAGTAGCCGATGAGATAGATGCCTGCGGTAGCGGGGGTGCGCAGGTAATCGCGGACAAGCTGGTCGGCCAGGGCGGTGGACAGGTCTCGGTGCCAGCATCCTTTGCATTCGATGACTACGGTCAGTGTGTCGTCGCTGCTGCTGGTGGGCGGGGCCGTGGCTTGGATCTGGATGTCGGTGCGTCTGCCGGGAAACCCGGAGCGGTCGACTTGGACTTCGCGGTTGATGACGACGCGGTATCCGCCGATGTCCTGGCGCAGGAGAGCTGCGACCATGTCGCTGAAGTCTTCTTCCCAGCACGGCCACCAGTCGGTGTGATCCACTGACCAGAGGTTCCGGTTCCACAAGTTGACCACAAGGCCGTTGGACCCCTGAAGCACCGTCTGGAGACGGTCGAGGCTAGCCAGCACGATGTCCTGGAGATGGCGTGCGTCGGTGACGGTGCGCAGATTGGTGTCTGCGGCCAGGCGCCGAAGTTGCTCCGGAACCAGGGGTGGAGCCTGAAGTTCGGCGACCTCGCGGGCCGAGGCCTTAACGTGCCGACGCAGGTCTGCAAGTTCGGGATAGCGAGTCGCGAGACTGGTCAACTCCCGGACCGCTTCCGGGCTGGTCTTGGAGATCAGCAGGCCCATCAGCCCTCGGTGCAGGTTGCTGCGAGCGTCGGTATAAAAGCCACCCTCGAACTGATAGTCCAGGAGCCGGGTGATGCCGATGTGGTCGGTAACCATGGTGTATAGGTCAGCGAGGGCAGCCTCGGGCAGTTGACCGGTCCCGGGCGGCCAGGTTCCCTTGGGGTCGGCGGCGATAAGGCGTTCCAGGAGGGCAGCCAGAACGCCAGAGGTAGCCAAGGTTGCCCTGATGACGGGCCAGACCTCGGGCAGTTGTGGCTGTCCCATCAGCGCCGCGGCGGCGCGGGTCCATCGTGAGCTGCTCCGCGCGGCGTCTCGTTGGACGTCAGGGTCGGCCACTGTGGCAGACTGGATTTCCTGGGCCGGCCGGTCTCCCGCAAGCGCGAGTGAGGTCAGGACGCCGGCCCACTGCACGTCGGTACGGCCCGGATCACTGGCCCAGTCCCGCAAGGTCTGAACCGCATCAGGAACAGCAGTGCGGGCGAACGTGGTTGCCAGACTGTTCAGTTCCGGCTCGCTGCAACCGTCTAGCGCCTGGTGGAGCAGGGTCGGCAGTTCATGGCCGGCCAGTCGGGCGCACTGTGTGATCAGGCTGTGTCGTAGTGCGGTGTCGTCGGAGTCGTGGCAATCGTGGGCCGCCAGCGCCACGCCGGCCACAGCCGCTCGACGGGGCTGGTGGTCGAATGCCTCGGCCAGGTGCGAGGCATCAAGCAGGGCCAGCGCGGTCAGAGCAGTTGCTGTCCGGTTCCAGTCTGCTGTGGCTGGAGTGGCCGCTGCACCATTCAGGGCTGCTGAGCGGCGGGCGACGGTGACAGCCGCGTCCAGCACCAGTCGGTGCAGCTCGCTGCCCTCATGTGGGAAAGACGGTGCAGCAGCCACGACGCCCAGCCTGTCCTGCGGCGCTTGGCTGCCGTCCGCAGTGCGGTACAGCTCGGTGGTGATGTGTTGCCATAACGGCTCGGGGGGTCCCTCTGCGGTGCTGAGCGCGGTGAGGGCAAGCCGTAGGCGGGCTTCGTTGAATGCCAGACGGTGGCGCTGTTCTTCCTGCTCGCGCTGTTGCCGGGCTTCTTCCTCCGTGCGGGTGTCCCACCGTGCGGTGGCGACCTTCAGGTCCGGGTAACGCTCGCGCAGTTCAAGGGCGGACGGCAGGTCCGGATCCGCTGGATCGGGCCACGCTGTCACCAGCCACTCAGCGTGCCGGCGTGCGTCAGGGCTCAGTGTGGGCCACTGCAGAGTCCAGTACACCGAGTCGTCGGTGGAGAACAGGGCAGGACTGCCTGACCAGGATAGGAGCCGAGTGACCTGGTGGTCATCACCGCGTTCCAGGACACGCTGGCCCAGCTCTCGGCGGATGCCCGTCCGACTCAGCAGCACCTCACCTACCGGTTGCGCAAGCTGGTGCCAGTCGTCGAAATCGGCACGTCCCGCCAGGGTGAGCAGGGCATCGGCGACTTCGTCGAGCCACCTGTTCCGTTGTGCAGAGTCGCTGTTGGTGTCGTTTTCGTGGAAGAGCGCGATCGCCTGGGCGAGGATGCGAACCGGCAGTCGCACGGACAACTGCGACTCGCCGGACTGGGTCAGGCCGGCCCGGGGGTGCCGCGAACCCAGAGTCCTTAGCGCCCACGCCACGGCTTCGTCGACGTCTTCGGGTCTCAGCAGGTTCGGAACGTTATGGATCAGGAGCCATGCGGAACGGACCTGCGTGGGGTCATCGGCAGGCGGGATCAGGTCCAGAAATTCGGGCAGCCTCAGATGCTGCGGCCACAACCGCTCCAGCGCGGCCGCCGCCAGGTCCGCGTCACCGCGCCAGGCCAGCGCCCTCAGCAAGGCCAGCCGCTCCGGGTCTTGTTCCAGGACCGGCAGTCGGCCCAGGTCCGCATCGTTGTGCTCGGCCAATGCCCTGAGACGGGCCACATGGTCCGCGTCCAGTTCGTCGCCGAGTGCTTGGACGGCCAGGCGGCGCAGTTTCCGATCGACCCCCTGGCTCTCGGCCACTGTCAGCAACTGGTCGTTGAGCTCAGGCAGTTGGCAGGCTCGCGCGATGCGGAGCACTGTGGAGAGCAGCGGAGGTGCAGCCGGGAGAGACAGATAAGGACGCAGCTGAGAGGACAGCCCTGGGTGCTTCAGGCGGTGCAGCACCCCTCGGTCCAGTTGGACCGTGTCATCGCCGGACACTAGGTCGAGGAGCCGGTCCACCACGGCCTCTCGCTCCTGATCCCGGAGTGTCGTGAGGTCGGCCAGCAACAGCACTTCGGGGTCGTGCCGCAGGACTTCGGCGAACAGCTCCGTATCGTCCACAACCCGCCACGCGGCCACCTCGCGGTGCCGTGCCACAACATGACGGGACGTTCCGTCACCGATCCACAGCAACTGCCGCTGCGCGGCCTCGTGCATTTGGTGCCGTGCCAGGAACTGGGCAGCCAGGTACTGCTGGTAACTGTCATGGGCGAAGGCCCAGCGACGCAGCCCGACCTCGACCATCAGCCCGGAATCCACCAACGCCAGCAGTTCCTGCATCCCGCAGTGGTAGGAAACCCCCGCCGCGCCCGGCTCGTCACCGCCGTCAAGATCAGCCAGTGCCAGGTCAGTCTCCATGGCACTCGGGGTGTCATGGATCGCTGCATAGTGGCCGAACTGCATGGAGGCGGCCACTCGGCTCGCGAGTGCAGTCAAGTGATCGGGGGCCAGCGGATTTCCGTCGCGGTGGCCATGGGAGCTCAACTGCCTGCAGGCAAGCCGATAGGCGTCAGCCACCGTCGAAGGCAGGCCCCATCCTTCCCGTTCGGCTTCCAGCAAGGGTTTCAAGGTGATCGGGGACCAAGCCAGGGCCACCGCACCCTTCTGCTCCAGCCGCCGAGTGACTCGACGGCCGTCGAGACGATCGCAGGCGGCGGCCGTCTCCACATCGGACCGGGTCAGCGGCGTCACACCAACTACCGATACTGCCTCAGGCGCCCACAGCGACTGGAGATGCCCTTCCAGACCGCGGGGCCACCGGCCCGAACGGCAGGCGATACGCAGCCGTAGTCGACTTCTCCGCTCACGGCCGAGCTCTTCCAGACAGCCGACCAGAATGTCATGGAGAACCCCGAGTCGGTCCAGCCCCTCGTCAAGGCTGTCCAACAGGACGTACCCCGGATTGGCCTCAGAAGCTCGCTCCAGGACTGCCCCCAAATCCCTGCGCGCGCTGACCGCTTCGTAGAAACGCCCCCGCACACTGAGGTCGACCCGTTCGACGACGTGTCCCTCGGACTGCAGCGCCTCGGCTTCCTCAATGAACAAGTCGCTCTTGCCGCATCCGCGCTCGCCCAGTACCACAAGCAGTTTGTCCTCGCGTCGACCGGTAAGCGGGGCCCCTGCTCTCGCCCACGGCAGGTCTACCAGCCAGCCAAAGTGGTCAACTTGGAGCGCCGAGCTGATCGCATGCACACGGCGGATCCAGGGGTACCGGCCCCCGCCCGCCCCGACCTCGGCCATACCGCTTGCCCCGTCCATGTCCGCAGACATTACGCGCGGTGTAACCCCACAAGGACGAGAAGCACCGGACCGTTCTCTCGCGCGGAGACAAAGCACGCTGCCCGTCTCCTTGCTCACGTTCGTAGGCGGTACGAGCGCAAGACGACTCACCCCGCGCGCACGATCTTGTTCTCGCTCCATCTCACGAGAACCGAATGGACATAGGGGACTTTTAGGAAATCTTCCGTTCCCAGAATGTTCCCATCCAGGCACAGAAAAGGCCCTCCATGATCTTCATGGAGGGCCTTTAGGCCTCTGACCTGGGCTTTCTTGAGCCGCCTTCGGGATTCGAACCCGAGACCTACGCATTACGAGTGCGTTGCTCTGGCCATCTGAGCTAAGGCGGCGCGCCGTCCACACCATGGTGCGATCAGCAACGTCGGAAAGTCTACACAGTTTCTGGGGGTGCTCCGTACACCCCCCGGAAGCACCCCCGGAGGTACCCCGCACACACACCGGGACCACTCCCGGCCGCACCCCGACCGCACCCCGACCGCACCCCGACCAAGGCTACGAGCAGCGTTTCCCCTCCCCAGGCACCGTCCCCCGCAGCACATACGCATCGATCGCGGAGTCAATGCACGTACTGCCACGCCCATACGCGGTGTGTCCATCCCCCACGTACGTCAGCAGCCGCCCCGAAGAGAGCTGGTGGGCCAGGGACTGGGCCCAGCGATACGGCGTCGCCGGGTCGCGGGTCGTGCCGACGACCACGATCGGGGCGGCACCCTTCGCCTCGATGCGGTGGGGTTCGCCCGTGGCCTTGACCGGCCAGTACGCGCAGTTCAGGGAGGCCCAAGCGAGGCCCTCGCCGAAGACCGGGGACGCCTTCTCGAAGGCGGGGAGTGCCTGTTCGACCTGGTCGGTGGTCGAGAACGCGGCCGGGAGGTCGAGGCAGTTCACGGCGGCGTTGGCGAACATCAGGTTCGAGTAGCGGCCGTCGGCGTCACGCTCGTAGTAGCTGTCGGAGAGGACGAGCAGCCCGGCGCCGTCGTTCTCCTTCATCGCCGACGTGAGCGCCTCGCGCAGCTGCGGCCAGGCCGCCTCGTCGTACATCGCCGCGATCACGCCGGTGGTGGCGAGCGCCTCGCCGAGCTTGCGGCCGTCCGCGTCGCCGGTGGGGACGGGGTGCGCGTCGAGCTTCTTGAAGAACGCCTTCAGGTGGTCGCCAACCTGACCCGGCGTCATGCCCTTGCCGCCGAGCGGACAGTCGGTCTGCCGTACGCAGTCCTTCGCGAAGGACTGGAACGCGGTCTCGAAGCCCGCCGTCTGGTCGAGGTTCATACGGCGCGCGGGGAGGGACGGGTCCATCGCGCCGTCGAGGACGACGCGGCCGACCCGGTCGGGGAAGAGGCCCGCGTACGTCGCCCCGAGGAACGTGCCGTACGACGCCCCCACGTACGTCAGTTTCCGGTCCCCCAGCACCGCCCGCAGGATGTCCATGTCCCGCGCCGCCTCGATCGTCGAGACATGGCGCAGCAGGTCGGGCGAGTGCGCGCCGCAGCCCTCCGCGAACTTCTTGTACTCGCTTACGAGTCGGGTGGTCTCGCGCCGGTCGTCGGGGGTGGTGTCGGTCTGCGTGAACGTGTCCATGGCCCGCCCGCCGAGGCACTCGACGGGCTCGCTGCGGGCGACGCCGCGGGGGTCCATCGCGACCATGTCGTAGCGGGCGCGGACCTCGGCCGGGTAGCCGATCCCGGCGTACTGCTGGAGATACCCGACCGCCGAACCGCCCGGCCCGCCCGGGTTCACCATCAGCGAACCGAGCGCTTTGCCCTTGCCGGTGGCCTTCTTGCGGGCGACCGCGAGCCGGATGTCCCCCGCCGTGGGCTTGGCGTAGTCCAGCGGCGCCTTCATCGTGGCGCACTCGAAACCGGGAACACCGCACGTGTGCCAACTGAGCTTCTGCCCGTAGTACGACGCCAGGGTGGACGGCGTCGACCGCGGCAACGCGGCGAGCGCCACCTCCGCGGCCGGACTCGTCGCCGTCGTCGAACTCCCCGAGGAACATGCGGCGGACACGAGCAGCGCGGCTACGGCGAGCAACGTGCCGCCGGCCCTACGACCGCGGCTGCGCTGACTCCAGCTCCAGCTCCGACTCCGGCTCCCGTGACTTCGACGGGCCTCGACCTCGCCGGACGGACTCGGCCGGCTCGGCTGACTACTCCGGCTGGGCCGGCGAAGGGGGCGCCTCATGTGCATTCAGCGAGCGTAACGCTGCGCGATCACTTGAATGCTGTACGTGCACGATCCGCCCCGGACGAGTTACGCCGTCAACCTCACGCCCGGACAATCAGCCCGCCGCGGCCCACTCGGCGAGCTCAACCCGCTCTGAGCGCCAACGTCATCGCCTCCACCGCCAGCAACGGCGCCACATTTCGGTCGAGCGCCACGCGACACGCCCCGATCGCCTCGATACGGCGCAGCGTGGACTCCGGGGAACCGGCGCGCGCGAGCCGCTCCAGCGCGTCCTCCGCATCCGCGTTGGCGATCGCCACCCGGGAACCGAACTGGAGGGCCAGCACATCCCGGTAGAACGCGGTGAGGTCGGTCAGCGCGAGGTCGAGACTGTCGCGCTGCGTACGCGTTCTCCGGCGCTTCTGCTTGTCCTCCAGGTCCTTCATCACCCCGGCCGTGCCCCGCGGCATCCGGCTGCCCTGGCCGCCGCCCATCGCGGCCTTCATCTCCTCGGTCTCCTTGCCGTCCACCTCCTCGGCCAACTGCTTCGCGTCCTCGGCCGCCGCGTCCACCAGCTCCTGGGCGGCCTTGAGGCACCCGCCGACGTCCTCGACGCGCAACGGCAGCTTCAGCACGGTCGCCCGGCGCTCACGCGCGGCCGGGTCCGTGGCCAGCCGGCGGGCCCGGTCGACATGCCCCTGCGTGGCACGCGCGGCGGCCGCGGCCACCGCGGGCTCGACTCCCTCCCGCCGTACGAGCAGATCGGCTACGGCGTCGACCGAGGGCGTGGTCAGGTTCAGGTGGCGGCAGCGGGAGCGGATCGTGGGGAGTACGTCCTCGATCGAGGGGGCGCAGAGGAGCCACACCGTGCGGGGGGCGGGTTCCTCCACGGCCTTGAGGACGGCGTTGGCCGACTTCTCGTTCAGCCGCTCGGCGTCCTCGACGAGGATGATCTGCCAGCGGCCGGTCGCCGGCGAGGTGAAGGACTTGCGGACCGTGTCCCGCATGTCGTCGGCGAGGATCTGCGTGCCCACCGCGGCGACGGTGGTGACGTCGGCGTGGGTGCCGATCAGCGCCGTATGACAGCCGTCGCAGAAGCCGCAGCCGGGGCTGCCGCCGAGCGCACGGTCGGGGCTCACGCACTGCAGAGCGGCGGCGAAGGCCCGCGCCGCCTGGTTGCGTCCCGCGCCGGGCGGCCCCGTGAACAGCCAGGCGTGCGTCATCTTCGAGGCCTCCGGCGGGGCCGTGCCGGTGGTCGCCGCGGTGACGAAGGCGTCGGCGTCCCGAGCGGCGGCACCGAGCTGCTCGCTCACCTTCTCCTGGCCCACCAGGTCATCCCACACGGTCATGGGTCACCGGCCCTTTCGTCACGTTTCGAGTTACGCGATCCATTGTGCGGGCCACCACTGACAACGGGGGCCGGGAGCTGGTTCAGGGCGCGATCCGGGGGGGCTGGCGCTGGGT
>NZ_JBXVPZ010000362.1:0-10199 GCF_057961495.1 Streptomyces sp. P5F9
CCCCGCCACCGCCGCACCACTGAGGTTCAGCGGCTGCCGCCGTACCCCCCACCGCCGTACCCTCCACCGCCGTAACCGCCGCCTCCGGCCACACCAGCAGCACCGGACAGGGCGCGTGATCGACGGCGAACCGGACGGCGGGCCCGAGACTGTGCGGGCCG
The DNA here is from genome assembly GCF_057961495.1 of Streptomyces sp. P5F9. Classification (NCBI taxonomy): domain Bacteria; kingdom Bacillati; phylum Actinomycetota; class Actinomycetes; order Kitasatosporales; family Streptomycetaceae; genus Streptomyces; species Streptomyces sp. P5F9. The sequence continues at coordinate 162 of NZ_JBXVPZ010000362.1, forward strand.
AGCCGGGCCCGGTCGCCGTCGCGGGCCAGCACCAGCAGATCGGCGTCGTCGGCGGCGGCCACCACCTCGCGCTCCACGCGCCCGGCCCGCTCCATCCGGGTGCACGGCCGCCCGAGCCGCTCGGCCGCCGCGTCCAGCAGCTCCGCCGCCGACGTACTGCCCAGATCCTCCAGCCGGGTGCCGGGATCACGCTGCGGACCGCCCCGGCCGAGCAGCCCGGCGAACGCCCCGTGCGCCACCCCGGGCACATCCGGCCCGCTCACATGCAGCAGCACCACCTCGTCCGCCTCCGCCGTATGCGTCCGTACGGCGTCCACGCAGGCGGGCCATGTGCCCTCGACCAGCCAGGCGATCACACGCATTCGGCCTCCCTCGGTGTCAGAGAACCTGGAGCGACACCCACAGTGCCAGCACCGCCGGGACGAGCGCGGACGGCACGGCGAGCAGCCCCAGCTTCGTGAACTCCTTGAGATCCACGCCGTGTTCGTGCTGATGGACGATCCGCCGCCACAGCAGCGTCGCGAGCGACCCGGCGTAGGTCAGGTTCGGTCCGATGTTCACCCCGAGCAGCACGGCGAGCACGGCTCCGGGTCCGGACTGCGCGGTCAGCGGCAGCAGGACCAGCACCGCCGGCAGGTTGTTGATGAGATTCGCCAGTACGGCGGCCAGCGCGGCGATCCCGAGCAGCGCCGCGATGCCGGTCCCGCCGGGCAGCAGGTGCCCGAGCGCGTCCGAGAGTCCGTTGTCGACCACGGCCCGCACCACGATTCCGAGCGCCAGCACGAACGCGAGGAAGGACGGGGCGGCGGCCCGCACGACCGTGAGCGGGGTCGCCCGGCGCCGTAGCAGCGCCCGGCCGGCGAGGACGAGGGCGCCCGCCAGCGCGGCCCACGCCGGATCGATGCCGATCGCGGAGGTCAGCACGAACCCGGCGAGGGTGCAGGCGACGGTCGCCAGTGCGAACACCGGCAGCTCGGGCTTGTCGCCGGAGGCCAGCGAGGGCGCGGCCGCCGCGAGGTCGCGGGCGAAGAAGCGCCGGAACACCAGGTACTCGGCGCCGATCGCGACCAGCCAGGGCAGCACCATCAGCCCGGCGAAGCGGGTGAAGCTCAGGCCGCTGGCCGCGAAGGCGAGGAGGTTCGTCAGGTTGGAGACCGGCAGCAGCAGCGAGGCGGTGTTCGAGAGGTGCGTACAGGCGTAGACGTGCGGCTTGGGACGGACCCCCATCCGGGACGCCGTCGCGAACACGACCGGCGTCAGCAGCACGATGGTCGCGTCCAGACTCAGCACGGCCGTGATCACCGAGGCCAGCCCGAACACCGCCGTCAGCAGCCGGCCCGGACTGCCCTTCGCCCACTCCGCCATCCAGGCCCCGCAGGCCCGGAACAGGCCCTCGACATCGCAGAAGTGGGCGAGCACGAGGACCGCGGCGAGGAACCCGACCACCGGCCCGAGCTGCCCGGCCTCCGCCCGCGCGTGGTCGAGCGAGATCGCCCCGGTGGCCACGGCGATCCCGGCGGCCGGGACCGCCATCACTGCCTCCGGCAGGCCGAAGGGGCGGACGACGGCCCACACGAGGACGGCGACGAGCAGGACGACGGAGAGGGTTTCGGCGAGCGGGGTGTTCAGGGGACGGTCCTCCGGGACGCGGGACGTGCTGCCCGCCCCATGTAACCAGGCCGCGGCGCGCAACCCGTGATCAGGATCCCGTACCCGCGCTGAACACCGTCAGACGCACCGAGGACGCGTTGCCCGACACCGGCACCGTGCCGTTCGTCCACGACACCTTCAGCGGGTCCTTCTCGTCCGGCGGGGTGACCACCAGCGTGGCCGGGGTCGCCGTCTTCGCGCCGCTGACCTCCGGGTTGGAGAAGGACAGGCCGGCCCAGGCGCTCTGGCCAGGCTTCAGCGTGACCGTGGCGGCGGTGGTGCCCGTCTCGCGCTGAGGGTCCGGGCCCAGCTGGGTGCCGGACGCGTTCACGAACGCGGCGCCGGGATAGCCGCGGACCGTGCAGGTACGGCCCGACGCGTTGGTGAGAACGATCGGGAAGTTCTCCTGCCCGGCGCCCGGGTCGTTGCCGCCGACCTTCGCCTTCAACTCGGAGGTGTGGCACCGGCCGCTGCTCGCGGTGCCGGTGTTGGTGCTCGTGCCGCCGGAGCCCGAGGACGTGGAGGTCGAGGTGGAGGAACCCGACGAGGTCGAGTCCGAGCCGGTGGCGGTGTCGGTGCCGCTCGACGTGGAGGCCGGCGTGCCGGACCCGTTGGTCGTGGGGTCGCCGCCCGCGGGAGCGGCCGTACCCGACTGGGTCTGCGGGCTGCTCACCGTGCCGCTGCCGTCGCCACAGGCCGTCGTCAGGCCCAGTACGGCCACGGCGCTCACGAGCAGGGCCGCCCGGCGCTGGGACTGAGACGTGTTCGCCATCTTCAACACTCCTGGAGGTTCACCGCACAGCGCCCCGCGCGCTGTCACAAGGGTCCGATGCGGGTCCGCGTCGAAAGGTTCGCGGGATCACCGGATTTTTTCCGGCAGTGAGGTCGACAGTGATCAGGTGACCCGCAGCGACCGGAGTATGCGCGCGGTCGCGTCACCGCTGTGCTGCCGGATCTGGACGTACACCTGGGGCTGCGCGGCGCCGCCGACCATGCGGAGCGCGGTCTCCGAGAGGGTGCCCGTGCCGCCCGAGCAGTCGCTCCAGGTACGGATCGTGCCGCGCCAGGTGGCGCTGGAGTAAGCGTGACTGCCGTCGTAGTGACAGCCGGAGTGGGCGATGCCGTCCACCTCGGTCGTCACGCTGCCGTGCTCGCTCAGGCCGATGAACACGCCGTTCACGTCCGTCGACAGGTCCGGCCACTTCGACAGGTCGTCGGCGACGGCCAGCCCCGGCTCGTGCCCGGACCGCAGCCCGAGCGCCTGCGGATTCCAGCCCGAGTCGCGCAGCTGACGGCCCCACGCGTTGGGCACCTCGGCCACGATCCGGCCGGTGCTGTCCTTGACCCGCAGCTGGGAACTCCCGGACGACGAGGGCAGGTTCAGCACCGCAGTGGCAGCTGCGGCGGCCACCACGACGAACAGCCCCGCCATCAGCGCGACACTCCGGTGCCGGCTGTGCAGCCTGCGCTGCTTGCGCGTCGGGGCGGCCTCGGCGGCCAGCCGCTCCAGTTCCTCCGCGAACTCCCGCGCCGTAGGCCAGCGCCGCTCCCGGTCCGGCTCCAGCGCGCGGAGCAGGGCCCGCTGAACGTCGGCGGACACGTCCGGCCGCAGCCGGTCCGGCCGTACGACCTGTCCGGGCGCCCCCGGGACCGTGCCGGTGACCAGTTCGTAGCCGACCGCGCCCAGGCTGTACACGTCGGCACGCTCGTCGATGCCCGAGCCGGGCTGCGCCTGCTCCGGCGGCTGGTAGCCCGCCGAACCCGCGGCCAGGGTGAGGCCCGACCCGTGCGCCAGGCTCTTGGCCAGGCCCAGGTCGGCGAGCAGGACGCGGTACGACCCGTCCGGGGCGGTGCGCAGCAGCACGTTGGACGGCTTGATGTCCCGGTGGACGATCCCCGCCTTGTGCAGCGCGGCGGCGCCCCGGGCGGCCAGCGCGGTCAGCCGCAGCGCCTCCGGCACGGGCAGCGGACCCGCGGTGAGCAGATCGGCGAGGGTGCCGGCGTCGGCGTACTCCATGACGAAGTACGGCCGTCCGTCGGGCAGCTCACCGATGTCGTAGACCTGCACCACGCGGTTCGAGTCGGCCCGGCGCAGCAGCCGGGCCTCGGACAGGAAGCGGTCGACGATGTCGAGGCGGTGCGCCCAGTTGTCGGCGAGGACCTTCACGGCCACCGGCGCTTCGAGCACGTCGTCGTGCGCGAGCCAGACCGTGCCGAACGCGCCGGTGCCCAGGCGGCGTTCGAGTCTGTAGCGGCCGATCTGTTCGACGAAGTGCATGCGACTATCATGCCTGCTCGTAGACCGAGGCGGAGGAGTGGAGCCAGTGCGGGACACGGTACGGACCGAGGAGCTCGCGCGGCGGGCCGCGGCCGGTGACACGGGTGCCCTGGACGAGCTGCTGCGGTCGATCGGCCCCGAGGTCCTGAGGCGGTGCGGGCGCTTCCTGCCGTGCCGCGAGGACGCCGAGGAAGCGGCGCAGGACGTACTGATGCAAGTCGCCCGGAAGATCGGCACGTTCGAGGGCCGGAGCCTCTTCAGCACCTGGCTCTACACGGTGGTCGCCAACGGCTCGCGGCAGAAGTACCGCGAGCTGAAGCGGCGGGCCGCCGAGCAGCCGGCTGTGATCGACGTGACCCAGCACGTCGACCCGCGCACCACGAGCGTGATCGCCGGCTCGAAGATCGACCTCCTGGAGGCGCTGGAGCGCCTGGAGCGGGAGCAGCCGCACCTGGTCGCGCCGCTGGTCTACCGGGACATCTGCAACCTGGAGTACGCCGACATCGCCGAGCGCCTCGGCATCCCGCTCGGCACCCTCAAGTCCCGGCTGCACGAGGCCCGCCGCCAGGTCAGGCCCTGGCTGACCGACCTCTCCTGAGTCGGCCGACCTCTCCTGACACGGCTCAGATCTCGTCGAAGAGGGAAAGCTCCGCCCAGATCGTCTTGCCGTCCGCCGTGTGCCGGCTGCCCCAGCGCTGGGTGAGCTGCGCGACCAGCAGCAGGCCGCGGCCGCCCTCGTCCCAGGTCTTGGCGCGGCGCAGGTGCGGGGCCGTGTGGTTGGTGTCGGAGACCTCGCAGATCAGCGTGGTCGCGTCATGGATCAGCCGGAGCCGGATGGGGTGCGCGCCGTAGCGGATCGCGTTGGTGACCAGCTCGCTCACCACCAGCTCGGCCGTGAACCCGGCCTCGCTCAGGTTCCAGGCGTCGAGCTGTTCGACGACCTGCTTGCGGATCGGGGCGACGAGTGACGGGTCGGCCGGGATGTCCCAGGTCGAGACCTGCTCGGCGGGCAGCCCCTGGGTGCGGGCCAGCAGCAGCGCCACGTCGTCGCCGGCACCGCCCGGCGGGAGCACGGCGTGCAGGATGCGGTCGCAGGTCTCGTCCAGGGAGTCCGAGGGGGCGTACAGGGCGTCGAACAGCAGCCGTTGACTGTCGTCGAGGTCCCGCTCGCGGTTCTCGACCAGCCCGTCGGTGTACAGCGCGAGCACGGTGCCCTCGGGCAGCTCGAACTCGGCCGACTCGAAGGGCAGCCCGCCCAGGCCGAGCGGCGGCCCCGCGGGCAGGTCGACGGGCTCGGGCGGACCGCCCGGCCGGATCATGACCGGCGGCGGATGACCGGCGCGGGCCAGCGTGCAGCGGCGGGACACCGGGTCGTACACCGCATAGAGACAGGTCGCGCCGACCTCGCCCGGACTGCCCTCGCCGCCGGCCTCCGCGGACAGCCGTACGACGAGGTCGTCGAGGTGGGTCAGCAACTCGTCGGGCGCCAGGTCGATGTCGGCGAGGGTGCGGACGGCCGTGCGCAGCCGGCCCATGGTGGCGGAGGCCTGGATGCCGTGGCCGACGACGTCCCCGACGACCATGGCGACCCGCATCCCGGACAGCGGGATCACGTCGAACCAGTCGCCGCCGACCCCGGCGCGCGCCGCCGGCAGATAGCGCGAGGCCGCCTCCAGGGCGGCCGTGCGCGGGAGTTTGCGGGGGAGCAGGCTGCGTTGGAGAGCGAGCGCGGTCTCGCGTTCGCGGGAGAAGCGGCGGGCGTTGTCGATGCAGACGGCGGCGCGGGCGGTGACCTCCTCGGCCAGCAGGACGTCGTCGTCGGTGAACGGGTCGATGCGCCGGTACCGGGTGAGGACCGCCACGCCGAGGGTGACGCCGCGGGCCTGGATCGGTACGGCCATCGAGGAGTGGATGCCGTACTCCTCGACGCGCCTGGTGCGGGTGCGGTCCCAGGCGAGCCAGAGTTCGAGGGCCCGGCCCGAGGCGACGAGCGTGCGGCCCGCGACCAGCGCGTCGGCCTGCGGGGACTGCTCCGGGTACAGATTCAGCTGGCCCGGTTTGGCGACGGCCTCGGGGCTGCCCTGCTGCACCGACTGGTGGGCGGCCCGGCGCAGTCGGACCGGTGCGGTGATCGCCGTCGGGAGCTCGCCGCCGTGCTCCTGCGGGTCCAGCAGTTCGATGCTGACGAAGTCGGCGAGCGCCGGCACGCAGACGTCCGCGAGCTCTTGGGCCGTACGGGTGACGTCGAGGGTGGTGCCGATGCGGACGCTCGCCTCGTTGACGAGTTGCAGCCGCTCCCGCGACAGGTAGTTCTCGGTGAAGTCGTGCGCGGCCAGACACACGCCCCGCACCCGTCCCTCGGCGTCGGTGATCGGCGCCATCCGGGCCAGCCACGCGTGCGCGGCGTCCTCGCCGCCGGTGCGCATGTAGATCTGGAAGTCCTCGGCGGTCCCGGAGGTGAGCACACGCAGCATGTACTGCTCCAGCTCCGCGCTCTGCGCCTTCCCGCCGATCTCGGTGATCCGCAGCCCCTGGATGCGCTCCTCGGGCAGCCCGATCACGTCGGCCATCGCGTCGTTGACCCGGCTCAGCCGCAGCCGCTCGTCGTAGACCGCGATGGCACACGGCGACTGGGTCAGCGCGGCGGTCGCGAGAGGGTCCTCGGAGGCGGGCGGACCGCCCCCTTCCAACGGGGTCACGACGAGCCAGTCGCCCGGCCCGCCGTCCCGGGGCCGCCGGTGGTGGGCCAGCAGCCACACGGGCACGGCGCGCCCGTCGCGGTGGCGCAAGGAGACCGTGCCGTCCCAGCGCGCACCCGTGATCCCGGGCAGCGCCTCGGCACCGCCGGCCAGCAACCGTACGGCCGGGCGGCCCACGACCTCGTCCGCGGTGTGGCCGAGGAGCCGCCTGGCCCCGTCGTTCCACTCCACCAGAGTGCCCGCGTCGTCGATGACAACCCGCGCCGTCGCGGCATCGTCGAACGGGTAGACCGGTCTCATCGTCGCCACTCCATCGCGCACACTCACAGTGAACAGGCGCGTCACTTGTGTTCCAGCCTAGTGCGTCACGGTCTCGCGCGGACGAGAACCCCCAGGGACGACGGTCGCGACGGTCAAGGGGGGAAAACCGGTCGAAGTGGCCCACCGGGGCGGCTGTCCGCCTCCGCACCCTTGACGGCCCGGCGTGGCACCCCGTCAGAATCTGTTCGGTCACGATCAGTTGTGAGTACTTCTGGGCCCTGATGAGGGAGAGCCGCCATGACGGTCACTCGCCGATCGGTTTTGATCGCTTCCACGGCCGCGCCGACGGCCGCATCACTCCTGTCCGCCCCGGCCGCACATGCCGCCGCAGCGGGCGTGTCCGGCCGCCGCACGGTCCCCCTCCGGGACGGCTGGCGCTTCGCGCTGGTCAACCCGGGCGGGATCACCGACCCGACCGGCGCCTACGCGGACGCCGCCGCACCGGACTACGACGACTCGGCCTGGCGCCAGGTCGCGGTCCCCCACGACTGGAGCATCGAACAGACCCCCACCACGGCGAACGGCACCACCAGTGGCACCGGGTTCTTCCCGGGCGGCCTCGGCTGGTACCGGATCGCCTTCACCCTGCCGCCGGCCTTCGCGGGCAAGCGGATCTCGGTCGAGTTCGACGGCGTCTACATGGACTCGTACGTCTTCTGCAACGGCACGCAGGTCGGCCAACACCCCTATGGATACACGGGGTTCGCCCTCGACCTCACCGACCTGCTGCACACCGACGGCACCACGGAGAACGTCGTCGCGGTGCAGGTGCGGAACCAACTCCCCAGCAGCCGCTGGTACTCGGGCAGCGGCATCTACCGCGAGGCCCGCCTCGTCATCACCGAACCGGTGCACGTCGAACGCTGGGGCACGTACGTCACGACCCCGGACATCACCGCCGAGCGGGCCGTCGTACGGGTGCGGACTACCGTGGTGAACGAGTCGGGCACCGCGAGCGAGGTCGAGGTCAGATCGAGAGTCGTGGACCCCGGCGGCCGGACCGTGGCCCGCGGCTCCTCCACGGTCGCTGTCACCGACCGCGCAACCGAACCCCATGAACTCGCCGTCCCCAAGCCCGAGTTGTGGGACATCGAGACCCCGGACCACCGCTACACCCTGGAGACCGAACTGCGGGTGGCCGGCAGGACGGCCGACACGTACAGCACCCCCTTCGGCATCCGCACCTACCGCTTCGACCCGGACGAGGGCTTCTCCCTCAACGGCACGCACACCAAGATCAAGGGCGTCGACCTCCACCACGACCAGGGCGCCCTGGGCTCCGCGATCAGCATCGACGCCGTACGCAGGCAGTTGAGCATCATGAAGTCGATGGGCGTCAACGCCTTCCGGACCTCCCACAACCCGCCCTCGCCGCAAATGATCGAGGCCTGCGAGGAGTTGGGCATCGTGATGATGGTCGAGGCCTTCGACTGCTGGCACACCGGCAAGACGACCTACGACTACCACCGGTTCTTCGACGACTGGTGCGAGCGGGACGCCACCGAGATGGTCCTCGCCGCCCGCAACTCGCCCGCCGTGGTGCTGTGGTCCATCGGCAACGAGATCCCCGACTCGACCTCCACCGCCGGGCTGGCGATGGCCGACCGCATCATCGGCGCGATCAAGGCGGCGGACGACACCCGGCCGGTGGTCATCGGCTCGAACAAGTACCACGGGGTGCCCGCCAAGGGCTCCGCGGCCGACCTCATGCTCGCCAAGCTCGACGGACTCGGCCTCAACTACAACACCGCCAAGTCCGTCGACGGCCTGCACGCCGCCTATCCGGACCTGTTCCTCTTCGAGTCGGAGTCCTCCTCCGAGACCTCGACCCGCGGCGCCTACCAGGAGCCGGAGCACCTGAACACCGGCGAGAACCACACCCCGGGCAGGCGCGACACCTCGTCGTACGACAACAACCTCGCCTCCTGGACGATGAGCGGCGAGTACGGACACAAGAAGGACCGGGACCGGAAGTGGTTCGCGGGCCAGTTCCTGTGGTCGGGCATCGACTACATCGGGGAGCCGACGCCGTACGACGTCTTCCCGGTCAAGGCGTCCTTCTTCGGCGCGGTCGACACGGCAGGCTTCCCGAAGGACATGTACCACCTCTTCCGCAGCCAGTGGGTCGGCGAGCCCATGGTCCATCTGGTGCCGATGAGCTGGAACCACCAGCCGGGCGACACGGTCGAGGTCTGGGCCTACGCCAACGTCGACACCGTCGAGCTGTTCCTCAACGGAAAGTCCCTCGGGACAAGGGAGTTCGACACCAAGAAGACCACCGACGGCCGCACCTACCTGGAGACCAACGAGGCCACCGGTGACGACAAGACCTTCACCACCGGCCCCTACCCGGGCAGTTACACCAGCCCGAACGGCAGCGCGGGCAAACTCCACCTGACCTGGAAAGTCCCGTACGAGCCGGGCGAGTTGAAGGCGGTGGCGAGCAGTGGCGGGAAGGTGGTCGCTTCCGACGTGCTGCGTACGGCCGGTGCCGCACACGCCGTGCGGCTCACGGCCGACCGCACGTCCCTTGCCGCCGACGGCCGTTCACTGGTCTTCGTGACCGCGGAGGTCGTCGACGCCCACGGTGTCGTCCTGCCCGACGCGGAGGATCTGATCGCCTTCGAGGTGAAGGGCGGGTCACTTGCCGGGCTCGACAACGGTCGGGAGGAGAGCGCCGAGCGCTACCAGGCGAGCACCCGAACCGCCTTCCACGGCAAGGCACTCGCGATCGTGCGGTCCGGTACGAAGGCGGGCCCGCTGAAGGTGACGGCGCGGGCGGAAGGGCTGCGGGGCGGCGCGGTGACGGTGCGGACGACACCGGGTCGGGATGTGGCCACGACTTCGGCGCCGCGATTCTCGGCCGACTATCCTGCGCCGCCCAACTACCCCTACGCCGACGCGAGTTACTCGGGACGACCTGACACGCTCCCCGCCGCCATGCTCGACGGCGACTCGGCCACCGGCTGGTCCAACGCCTTCGTGAAGTCGGCGACGGCTCTGCTGCCGGCATTCAGTGGGGCGCGTGCGGAGGACTGGGTGTCGGTGGACTGGGGGAGGGGGCGGTCCTTCGACCGGGTGGAGGTGTCG
>NZ_JBXVPZ010000363.1:0-10197 GCF_057961495.1 Streptomyces sp. P5F9
CCACGAAATCCGACTGGCGCCCCCGAAGTTTTACGTATAACCTCACCCGTCAATCCCACGTCAATCCCGCCAACAGGAACCCGCACGGAGACCCCCGATGAGCCGTATCGCCCTGGTCACCCTCGTCGTCGACGACTACGACGAGGCGATCCGCTTCTACACCGAAGCCCTCGGCTTCCGCCTCGTCGAGGACGCGCCCCGTCCCGACGGCTCCCGTTGGGTCGTCGTGGCGCCACCCGGTGTGGACGGTTCCGGGACCGGTCTGCTGCTCGCCCGTGCCAAGGGTGAGGATCAGGGGGCCAGGGTCGGTGACCAGACCGGTGGCCGTGTCGGGTTCTTTCTCCACACCGACGACTTCGCCCGCGACCACGCCCGCATGCTCGCCGCGGGTGTGACGTTCCTGGAGGAGCCTCGGCATGAGCCGTACGGTTCCGTCGCCGTCTTCCAGGACCTGTACGGCAACCGCTGGGACCTGCTCCAGCCCGCCGCCTGACTCCCGCACAGCCCAGCCCGCTCACCGAACGACGACCGAGGAACCACCGCACATGTCATCTACGCGCATAGACACCGACACCCTCCGCCGGCTCCCCAAGGCCGTGCTGCACGATCACCTCGACGGCGGTCTGCGCCCCGCCACCGTGGTGGAGCTCGCGGAGGCGGTCGGGCACACGCTGCCCACCACCGACCCGGACGAGCTCGCCGCCTGGTACTTCGACGCCGCCAACTCCGGTGACCTGGTGCGGTACATCGCCACCTTCGAGCACACCCTCGCCGTGATGCAGAACCGCGAGGGCCTGCTGCGTACCGCCGAGGAGTACGTCCTCGATCTGGCCGCCGACGGTGTCGTCTACGGCGAGGTGCGCTATGCCCCGGAGCTGAACACCAACGCCGGACTCACCCTCGCCGAGGTCGTCGAGACCGTCCAGGAGGGGCTCGCGGCCGGTATGGCGAAGGCCGCGGCAGCAGGGACACCGGTCCAGGTGCGGACGTTGCTGTGCGGGATGCGGATGTTCGACCGGGTCGGCGAGGCCGCCGATCTCGCGGTGGCCTTCCGGGACGCCGGTGTCGTCGGCTTCGACATCGCCGGTGCCGAGGACGGCTTCCCGCCCGCCGACCACCTCGCCGCCTTCGAGCACCTGCGCCGCGAGAGTGTCCCGTTCACGATCCACGCCGGTGAGGCGCACGGCCTGCCCAGCATCCACCAGGCCCTCCAGGTGTGCGGCGCCCAGCGCATCGGCCACGGCGTGCGCATCACCGAGGACATCGTCGACGGCAAGCTCGGCCGCCTGGCCGGCTGGGTCCGTGACCGCCGTATCGCCCTGGAGATGTGCCCGACCTCCAACCTCCAGACGGGCGCGGCCACTTCGATCGCCGAACACCCCATCACCGCCCTGAAGGACCTCGGCTTCCGCGTCACCCTCAACACCGACAACCGGCTGGTGTCCGGTACGACGATGACGCGCGAGATGTCCCTCCTGGTCGAGGAGGCGGGCTGGACGGTCGAGGACCTGCGCACGGTCACGGTGAACGCCCTGAAGAGCGCGTTCATCCCGTACGACGAGCGCAAGGCCCTCATCGAGGACGTCGTCCTGCCGGGTTACGCCTCCGCGCTCTGAAGCAGCCCGCGCACATACGCGGCCTGTCCGACGTGCTCCAGATCGTCGGACAGGACGCTGACCAGCCGTACGCCCAGGGTGACCGGCGGGTCCCAGCGCTCGTCCACGATCCGCTCGTAGTCCTCCGGGGCCAGTCCGCGCACGTACTCCAGCGTCTGCTCGTGCACGGCGTCGTAGTACCCGGTCAGCTGCCCGGCCGACTCGACGCGCACCTTGCCGACCTTCGCGGCGGAGTGTCCGTACCCGGTGTCCTTGGCCGGCAGATCGAGGCCGAAGCGCTTCTCCCAGCCCTGGGCCAGCCATACCTGGTCGAGGCCTGCGGCTTCGGCGACGTGGTCGTCCTGGACGCGGGCGAGATGCCAGATCAGCCAGGCGATGGAGTTGGCGTCGGGGGCCACGCGCGCGTGCAGTTGGTCCGGTGTCAGGCCGTCGACGGCGGCGTGGACTTCTTCCTGGATACGGCCGTACGCGTCAATGAGGATGTCGTTGGCATGCATACGTCCACCTTCGCGCATCGCCGTCGCTCACGCGGCCGGAGTCCCGGTTTCGAGCAGGGTCATCAGGGCCCGGGCCGCCGGACTGGTGGCCTGCGGAGGGGGCAGCAGGGCCACCGTCTCGTACACCTCCTCGCCGGTTCCCTTGAGGGGGAGCGCGGTGAGGGGCTCGCGCTTGTGGCGGAAGTGCTGGGGGACCACCGCGATACCGAGGTTCTCGTCGATCAGGTCGAGGAGGCTGTGCACGTCGTTGACCTCCAGCGCGACCGTCCGCCGTACGCCCGCCGCCGCGAAGACGGCGTCCGTGGTGCGGCGCGAGGCCCAGTCCGGGTGGAAGTCGACGAAGACCTCGCCGCCGAGGTCGTCCGGAGTGACCGCCGCGCCGGTCTCCGCGAGTCGGTGGCTGGGATGGCACAGCACGGTCATCGGCTCGCTTGTGAGGGATACGGAGCGCAGTTGGTCCGTGTCCGCCTGGGTCCGGTACGCGAACGCCAGGTCGAGGCGCCCGGCCGCGACCTCCTCCGCCAGCGCGCCCGAACCCGCCTGCCGTAGCCGGATCTCCACATCGGGATGTCGGCGCCGGAACGCGGCGAGCAGCCCCGCCACATGCACTCCGGCGATGCACTGCTCGGTGCCCAGTGACAGCGTGCCGCGCAGCACGCCCTGCACCGCGGCCACCGCCTCGTGCGCCGAGCGGACCTGCGCCAGAATGCGCTCCGCCTCGCCGAGCAGCGCCCGGCCGGCCTCCGTGAGCGTGACCCGGCGGGTGGTGCGGACGAACAGGGGGGTCTGCAACTCCCGCTCCAGGGCGCGGATCGACGCCGACAGGCCCGACTGGGACACCATCAGCCGCTCGGCCGCACGGGTGAAGTGCTGGTCCTCGGCGACGGCGATGAAATGCTGGAGATGACGCAGTTCCATGATTGAGAAGCGTAGCCGCTGAATTCCATCGGATTCTTCTGTTGGACCACTGCCCGCAGGTCACGACAGAGTGGGCGGTGGTTCCCTGGAACCGGTATCCCGTGTGCCAACCCCTCTGGAGTCGCGTTGTACACCGCACACCCCGACCGCTACGCGGACCTGCCCTACCGGCGCACCGGACGCAGCGGTCTGAAACTTCCCGCGATCTCGCTGGGCCTGTGGCACAACTTCGGGCCCGACCGCCCGGTCGACACCCAGCGCGCCATCCTGCGCCGCGCCTTCGATCTCGGCGTCACCCACTTCGACCTGGCGAACAACTACGGCCCGCCGCCCGGCGCCGCCGAGTCCGCCCTCGGCGAGGCGCTGAAGGCGGACTTCGGGTCGTACCGCGACGAGCTGGTGATCTCCACCAAGGCCGGCTATCTCATGTGGCCCGGCCCCTACGGCGAGTGGGGTTCGCGCAAGTACGTGCTGTCCTCGCTGGACCAGAGCCTCAGCCGTATGGGCCTGGACTACGTCGACATCTTCTACTCGCACCGCCCCGACCCGGAGACTCCCCTGGAGGAGACGATGGGCGCCCTGCACTCCGCGGTCCAGCAGGGCAAGGCGCTCTATGTCGGTATCTCCAACTACTCGGCGGAGCAGACCCGGGAGGCCGCCCGCATCCTCGGCGAGCTGGGCACCCCGCTCCTCATCCACCAGCCGCGCTACTCGATGCTCGACCGGCGCCCCGAGGACGAGGGCCTGCTCGACGCCCTGGACGAGCTCCAGGTCGGGTCGATCGTCTTCTCCCCGCTGGAGCAGGGGCTCCTCAGCGCCCGCTACCTCGACGGCATCCCGGAGGGTTCCCGGGCGGCGAGCGACAGCCCGTTCCTGAACTCCGACGCGGTCACCGAGGACCTGGTGGGACAGCTCCGCGCCCTCGACGACATCGCCAAGGGGCGCGGTCAGACCCTCGCCCAGCTCGCTCTCGCCTGGGTGCTGCGCGGTGGCCGGGTGACCTCCGCGCTGGTCGGTGCGAGCAGCCCGCAGCAGATCGAGGACAGCGTCGCGGCCACCCGCAACCTGGACTTCGACGCCGACGAGCTGGCCCGCATCGACGCGATCGTCAGGCCGTAACGAGCCGCTCGCTGACCTCCCAGAGACGGGCCGCCGCCTTCGGGTCCACGGCGCGGGGGAGCACCCCCGGGATCGTGTCCCCGGTGGTCCATGCGGCCTCGTTCTCGGGGGTCACGAGCGGGCTGATGTCGACGTTCTCGCAGTAGACCCCTCCCAGACCGTCGAGCTGCGGGCTCGTCGCGCACCAGACACTGGTGGCCGCGCCCTGCTGCACGGTCTTCATCTGGCGCTCGGGGTCACGGATGGGCTTGCCCTCGCCGTCGAGCGCGCCCGCGGCCTGGAGCATCGCCGGGTCGAGGTGCTTGACCAGACCGGTGTCGATGATCAGGCCCGGGTGCACGGCGAACGCATGGATGCCCTGCGCCTGTCCGCGCCGGTCCACCTCGACGGCGAACAGGGCGTTGGCCGTCTTGGACTGGCCGTAGGCGAGGAACGGCTCGTAGGTCCGGTGCTCGAACTGCAGGTCGTCGAAGTCGACGCCGGCGAAGCGGATGCCCCGCGACGACAGCACGACGACCCGGGCGCCGTTCGCCGCGACCAGCGCGGGCCACAGCTTGGTGGTCAGCTGGAAGTGCCCGAGGTGGTTGGCGGCGAACTGGGCCTCGTACCCGCGCGCGTCCCGCGCCAACGGGGTCGCCATGATCCCGGCGTTGTTCACCAGGAGGTGCAGCGGACGCCCGGAGGCCAGGAACTTCTCCGCGAAGGCGCCGATGGACGCCGGGTCCAGCAGGTCCATGTGCTCGACCTCGGTTCCGGGGAGGACCGCGAGCGCCGTCCTGGCCCGCTCCACGTCCCTCGCGGGTACGACGATCTGGGCCCCGGCACCGTGCAGCACCCGGGCCGTCTCCAGGCCGATGCCGGAGTAGCCGCCCGTGACGATCGCGACCTTGCCGGTCAGGTCGATGCCCTTGATCACCTCCTCGGCGGTGGACGCGGCGCCGAAGCCGGAATTCAGGGGCTGCTGTGCCGTGGTCATGTCTGCTCTCTCCCTCATCAGCTTGAGCTGTTGAGACCACCGTAGGTCGACCGATCCGTACGATGAATACTTGAGAATCCGCATAACTTGCGTGATAGTTCGAACATGACCGTGGATCCCCTGTCCGACGCCCTCGTCGTCGCCGACGCCCGCAGCGTGTTCTCCGGCGGTTTCACGGCCGGTGGCGACTGGGCCATCGAGCTGCGCGGACGCGACCGGCTGAAGGTGAACGCCGTGGTGCAGGGCGGCTGTCTGCTGGTCCGCGACGGCGGCGAACCGCTGCGGCTCGCCGAGGGGGACGTCGTGATCTCCGACGGCGGCCAGCCGTACACCCTGTGCAGTCGGCCCGGCGTCGCGCCGACCGACTCCGCGGACGTCGTCATGGACCCGGCGACCCGGATGGGCCGGCTCGGGCAGGGCGACGCGGTGGACGTCGCCTGCGTGTCCGGGCACATCGACCTGAGCCGCGACCGCGGCGACCTGCTGCGCCGGGCGCTGCCGGAGCTCGTCCACGTGCGGGCCGACTCGCCCGAGGCGGGTGTACTGCGGTGGCTCATCGGGCAGTTGGCGGCCGAGATGCGCACGCGCCGGGCCGGGGTCGAGTTCGTCTCGGCGCAGCTCGCGCAGCTGATGTTCGTGCAGGTGCTGCGGGTCTGCCTGACCGACTCGGACGGCCTGCCGCCGGGCTGGCTGCGCGCCCTCGCCGACGAACGCCTCGCCCCCGCGCTGCGCCTGATGCACGGAGACCCGGCCCACCCCTGGCAGTTGGAGGAGCTGGCCCGGGCGGCCGCGATGTCCCGCACCACGTTCGCCGTACGGTTCAAGGAGGCGGCCGGTGTGCCGCCCCTGACCTACCTGCTCAACTGGCGGATGAATCTTGCCGCCCGCGCCCTGCGCCAGGACGCCGCCCCGGTCGGCGCGCTCGCCCGTTCCGTCGGTTACACCTCCGAGAGTGCCTTCAGCAACGCGTTCAAACGGGCGGTCGGTGTGGCGCCGCGGCGATATCGCGAAGAGGCCCTGGTCAGGAGCTGAGCCGTTCTTCGAGCCGTACGGTGACCTGGTCGCCCTCGCCTTTGCCGATGGCCTTTCGAAGATCGGCTTTTACGGGGAGTTTGTGGGTGCCGTCGCCGAGGGCCATGAACGAACTGCGGAAAGGGTGACCGTCGATCGTGCCGCGGACCTTGACCAGACCGCGGGTGCCGAAGAATGCGACGGACTCGGGCCAGACGAGATAGGTCCAGCCGCCGTCATTCGGGCTTTTGATCAATTCGGCGGTGAATTCCTCGTTCAACGGGGTGCCGGTACTCATGATGTCCTCCGCTCGGGGTGGCCTGCCGTACAAGAGACCACCCCGAACGGGAAAACTCATCGCAGAGGCCGGCCCTTCAGGCCCCGGCGGGCACCCGGTCGAGGAAACCGAGCACGGAGCGGATACGGCCGTCCCCGTCCAGCGTGATCACGTCGAACCCGGCGACAGGCGCCGAGCCGTCGGCCTCACTCACCAACTCCCAAGCGAAGCGCGCGGTGTCGTGGTGTCCGTCGATCGCGCCCAGGGGGCGGAAGGCGAACCCCGGGAACTGCTCGTGCGCCCCGGCGATCAGCCCCGCGATCTCCGTGTGGCCGGTGACCGCCGCGAGCGGGTCGGTGTACGTACCCTCGACGGACCAGGCGGCGGCGACCGCCTTCGCCAGCGCCTCCGGTTCGCCCGCGTTCCAGGCCTCGAAGTAGCGGGCGACGGCACTCTCGTATCGGTCGGTGTTCACGGACATGGTGAATCAGCCTCCAGCGAGGTCGTTCGTACTGGTCAGGGCCCGGATCAACTGATCGCCGACCCGGTGACTCCACCTTGCCGGGGACCGCGGGAAGCGTCGATTACCCCTCGGGTAATGACGACGGGAGAACACCGCACAACGGGCCCCGAAGCTTTTCGGCCAACGAGGGTTGTGAATATGCCAAGAGAGTGGCTAAAAAGTCGTGGTGACAGTGTTTCAGGAGTGAACATACTCGTCTGCTAGGGCATAACTTCCCGAAAGCCAGGGCATAGCTTCACGAGGCAAATCCGCCATCGTGCGCACCACCTGAGCCACCCGAGCCGCCAGCCAGAGCCGCATGGAAAGCGAGGCCCGACCGGCAATCGAGACACGCGACGGGGGAGTGATCGTGCACGACGAATTCCTGTGCCATGTCACCGCGTACGGTACCTGCGGCGGACAGCGCGTCGGGGTGCCTCTGGGAACCTACCGCGCGCCGACCCTGGCACTCGCCTTGTGGTGGTTACGGGACCGCGCGGCGTGGATGGCCGACCGGCTCGACCCGCAACCGGAGAACCCGCGCTTCCCCCGGGGCGCCCTGGTACCGGTTTCCGACACGGCCCCCGACGTGCCCCGCGCGTTACGCACCTGGTCCCGTGACGTGGGCCAACAGGAGCAGGTCGCCTACGAGTTGGCGGCCGGCAGGCTGGTGCAGATCGCCATCAGCGACGAGACCACCGAGTACGAGCTGCTCGCCGAATCGGTCGACGCCCTCCGGATGCAGCGGACCGTTCCGGCACTGGTCGTCCCCGTAGCCTGACACGTGGCGGCCGCCGTGCGCCCCTGACCGCTGGCCGGGCGCACAGGTGAACGAATCGGTAGAATTCAGGGCATGTCAGAGCGGCCGAACGCGCCGACCGCGCCCGAACTCCTCCTGGAGACGGAATCGGGCTCCACGGTCATGACCCCGAGCCGCGACTACCACGTCGGCCGCGATCCGCTCAGCGACATCGTCATCGACGACGCCCGGGTCTCCTGGCACCACGCGGTCCTGCGGCCCGACGCCGACCACTGGACGCTGGAGGACGAGCACAGCACGAACGGCACCTACGCCGACGGCCGCCGCATCCAGGAGTGGGGCGTCGGCCCCGGCAGCGTGATCCGCTTCGGCAACCCGGCCGACGGCCCGTGCGTCACCCTGGCCGACCGACCCGCCCCGGCCCCGGAACGCCCCTCGGCCGTGTCCATGCCCGCCTTCACCGGCACCTTCCGGCAACCGACCACCGTACGACCACTGCCCAGCCGTACCGTCCGCATCGGCCGGGCCGGCGACAACGACCTCGTCGTCGACGACCTGATCGTCTCCCGCCGCCACGCCGAACTGCGCGCCATGCCGGACGGGACGTACGAGATCGTCGACCTCGGCAGCCACAACGGCACCTACCTCAACGGCCAGCCCGTCGCCCGGGCCCCCGTGGGACCGGGTGACATCGTCGGCATCGGACACTCCGCGTTCTGTCTCGTCGGCGACCAGCTGCAGGAGTACGTCGACACCGGTGAGGTCTCCCTCGACGTACAGGACCTCACCGTCGCTGTCGACCGCGGCCGCAAGGTCCTTCTCGACCAGGTGTCGTTCCCGGTCGGCGAGAAATGCCTGCTCGCCGTCGTCGGACCCAGCGGCGCCGGCAAGTCCACCCTGCTGAACGCGCTCACCGGCCAGCGCCCCGCCGACCGCGGCACCGTCCTCTACGACGGCCGCGACCTGTACCGCGACTACGCCGAACTGCGCCAGCGCATCGGCCTGGTCCCGCAGGACGACATCCTGCACGCCCAACTGACCGTGCACAGCGCCCTGTCCTACGCGGCCGAACTCCGCTTCCCCCAGGACACCGCCAAGACCGAACGGCAGGCCAGGGTCGACGAGGTCGTCCGCGAACTCGGCCTGGAACAGCGCGCCGCGCAGCCCGTGCACAGCCTCTCCGGCGGGCAGCGCAAGCGGGTCAGCGTGGCCCTGGAACTGCTGACCAAGCCCTCGCTGCTCTTCCTCGACGAGCCGACCTCCGGACTCGACCCGGGCATGGACCGCTCGGTGATGCACATGCTGCGTGGCCTCGCCGACGACGGCCGTACCGTCATCGTCGTCACCCACAGCGTCCTCAGCCTCGACGTGTGCGACCGGCTTCTGGTGCTCGCGCCCGGCGGCAAGGTCGCCTACTACGGGCCGCCCGACGACGCCCTCGCCTTCTTCGGCTTCGAGCACTGGCCGGAGGCCTTCGAGGCCTTCGAACGAGACCAAGAGCGGGACTGGGCAGGGGAGTTCAGGGACTCGCCCTTCCAGCGCCAGTACATCGTCAACTCGACCGCGCAGCCCCACCAGTTGGGCTCGGGCCCGGTCGCCGCGGCTCCGCCGCCGCCCCGGCCGCGCAGCCGTAGCGCACAACTCGGCACCCTGGTCCGCCGCTACACCGCTGCCCTCGCCGCCGACCGGACCTTCCTCGTCATCATGATCGCGCTGCCGTTCGTCATGGGCGCGATGGCCCGCGCGCTGGCCGGGAGCGAGCTGACCCGGGAGACCGCGATGAACGCGCTGCTCATCCTGTGCGTCGGCGGCGTACTCACCGGCGCGGCCAACGCCGTGCGCGAACTCGTCAAGGAACGCGCCATCTACCGGCGCGAGAGAGCCGTCGGCCTGTCCAGATCGGCGTATCTGCTCTCCAAGGTCGTCGTCCTGGGCGCGATCACCGTGGCGCAGGCCGTGGTGCTCACCCTGGTCGGACTGTTCGGCGTCGACCTCAACGCGCCCAGGGGCAAAGGGGTGTTGATGCCACCTCTGATCGAAATCACCGTGGCCGTCGCCCTGTTGTCCTTCACCGCGATGATGCTCGGCCTGCTGGTCTCCGCGACGGTGCGCAAGGAGGAGGTGACGATGCCGCTGCTCGTGCTGCTCGCCATCGTCCAAGTGGTGTTCTGCGGCGCCCTGTTGAAGCTGCACGGCGTGCCCGGCCTGGAACAGCTGTCCTGGCTCGTTCCCTCCCGGTGGGCGCTCGGCGGGATGGCCGGCACCATCGGGCTGGCCCGGATCGTGCCGGGCGAGCTGACCGGCGATCCGATGTTCCGGCACTCGGCCGGGGTGTGGCTGCTCAACATGGGCATGCTGATCGTGCTGTCGCTGCTCTTCGGCTTCATGGTGTCCCGGCTGCTGCGGCGGCACGAACCCGCAGTGATGCGGAAATAGGGGCCGCCACGATGACGACCCCTGGCTTCCGGCCCACGCACGTCGTCCCCGAGCACGGGATGCCCGCCTGGGAGGCCCCGGACCC
>NZ_JBXVPZ010000364.1:0-10152 GCF_057961495.1 Streptomyces sp. P5F9
GAGGTGGTCGAGGACGCCGTAGGTGACGGCGGACGGATCGGCGGAGAGGTCCTCGTAGCGGATGCGGTACGGCTGGATGCCGTAGGCCTCGAACCAGCGCTCCCATCCGGCGTTGTGCTCCTCGATGGTCCGCATGATGCGGGTGATGGCGTCACGGTCGAAGTGCGGCCGCTCACCGGCGACTTGGCCTCCCCCTCCGCTGATCTCACCCCTCCCGCCGACGAACCAGACCCCGGTCTGCTCGGCACGCAGCCAGGAGACGGCTTGGGCGAGGATGTCGTCCCGCCGCACATGCACGAACCGGACCTGCCGCCCGAACTCCCGCTCCAGCAGCCGCAGTTCATCCCCGGCGAGTTCAGGGTGCAGGCCCGCCAGCCTGCCGGCGAGTTCGGCGTGGGTGCCCCACATGAGCTTGGCCCCGAAGACCCCGTTGCCGGTCCGTCCTTCCCGTAGCGCGGCTCGCACGAACTCGCCGTAGTCCAGGGCGTGTTGGGATGTGTGCGGAATCCCCCACCGCTCGGCCCACGCCACCTCGTCCGGCGACCGGAAGTAGGCCTGCGGGTGCCCGGCGACCCCGGTGGAGTCGAGGAGGCCGAGGAGGAGGGAGCTGCCGGTTCGGGGGGTGGCGCAGATGAAGTAGGTGTCCGTGTCCTTGTCCGTCTGCTGGGTCACGGGGAACAGGGTCGGGGGTGAGGGCGTGGGCGGCAACCGAATAACGACGGTGATGATGGCGTGATCACTCCGCATCCCGGTCACCGTGCGTATCGTTGTACCGCGCGGCTGCACTTGTGTGGAGGGCGGCCGGGGAGGAGCGCCACGATGACCGTCCTTGAAGACAGGATCGCGATGGCCGAGAGCGACAACACGAGCACGCTGGACGAGATGTTCGAGCGGCTTGAGACGATGCCCGTCCCCGAGGGATACAAGGTCGAGATCGTCGAGGGGACCGTCTTCATGTCGCCGCAGAGGGACACCCACTGGGAGATCATCCTGGACATCGTCGAACAGCTGCGGACCAAGTACCCCCGGAAACGCGTGAAGTCCGACGTCCGCATCGACTACCCGGGTCATCTCAACGGATTCGCGACAGACGTGACGGCGATGGCCGAGGGCGCCGAGAAGACGGAGGACGGGCGCTGGCGCTACCAGGACGTCGAGTTCGTCGCCGAGGTCATCTCCAAGGGCACCGCCGCCAACGACTACGGTCCGAAGAAGGCCGCGTACGCCCTCGCCGAGGTCCCCGTCTACGTCATCGCCGACCCGTACCAGGGGCGTTGCCACGTCTACACCCACCCCAAGGGCGACGACTACGCGACGGAGACGAAGGTGGCGTTCGGGGACGACATGGATCTCACCGGCACCGTGGTCGGCCTCACCCTCAGCACCGCCGACTTCCCCCGCGACTGACCCCCCTTGCATAGAGCGCACTCAAAGTCGTTGGCTAAGTACTCATGAAGTACACGCAGCTCGGACGCACAGGCCTCAAGGTCAGCCGACTGGTCCTCGGCACGATGAACTTCGGACCCCAGACGAATGAGCCGGACAGCCACGCGATCATGGACGCGGCGCTGGACGCGGGCATCAACTACTTCGACACCGCCAACGTGTATGGGTGGGGCGAGAACAAGGGCCGTACCGAGGAGATCATCGGCAACTGGTTCGCGAAGAGCCCCGACCACCGCGACAAGACGGTCCTCGCCACCAAGATGTACGGCAACATGGGCCCCGAAGGCGTCCCCGCCTGGCCCAACCACGACAAGCTCTCCGCCCTCAACATCCGGCGGGCCGTGGACGCCAGCCTCAAGCGGCTCCAGACCGACTACATCGACATCTACCAGTTCCACCACGTCGACCGTGCCACCCCCTTCGAGGAGGTCTGGCAGGCGATCGACACCCTCATCCAGCAGGGCAAGATCCTCTACGTCGGTTCCTCGAACTTCCCCGGTTACAAGATCGCCCAGGCGAACGAGATCGCCGCGCGCCGCGGCGGCACCATCGGGCTCGTCAGCGAGCAGTGCCTCTACAACCTCGCCGAGCGCCGCGCCGAGATGGAGGTCATCCCGGCCGCGCAGGAGTACGGCCTCGGGGTCATCCCCTGGTCCCCGCTCCAGGGCGGACTCCTCGGCGGGGTCATCAAGAAGGAGGTCTCGGGCGGGCGCCGGGCGAGCGGCCGGGCCGCCGACACCCTCGCCAACCCCACCTCACGCGCCCAGATCCAGGCCTACGAGGACCTCCTCGACAAGCACGGCATCGAGCCCGGCGAGGCCGCCCTGGCCTGGCTCCTCACCCGCCCCGGCATCACCGGCCCGATCGTCGGCCCGCGCACCGCCGAGCAGCTCGACAGCGCGCTGCGCGCCGTAGAGCTGGACTTGAGCGAGGAACTTCTCGGGTCACTTGATGAGATCTTCCCGGGACCTGGCCCGTCACCGGAGGCCTTCGCCTGGTAATGCCGTGAGGACAGCGCCCCTTCAGGGGCGCGGGGAACTGCGCGACCAGCCACACACAGCCCGCACCCGGCAACGATCGCGCAGTCCCCTACGCCCCGTCCGTCCTCACTTACCGAGCGCAGCCGCCAGCCCCACGACAACGAACAACAGCACAAGCACACCGGCCATGATCCGGTTCCGGGTTTTCGGGTCCACGTACCCGAGCCTAACCGGCCGCCCCGAGCGGCCAGCGGGCGACCGCCTCGTACCGCGGCTGCTCCCCCGCCACCCCGGACCTCGGCAGGTCGCTGCGGACGAGGACCAGCTCGTCCACCGTCCACTCGCGGCCCGCGAAGTCGTCGAGGCGGTCGAGATACGGCCGTACGTCCACCGCGTCCCGGCTGCGTGCCACGGTGAGGTGGGCGCGGTGCCGCCGGTGTTCCCGCGCCGCCGGGGCCTCCTCGCAACGCTCCGCGAGCTGCCGCAGGGCCGCCACATCGCCCTTCACCCCGGCCCACAGCGCGCGCCCGTCACCGAACTGCCCGCCTCCGCGCACCGCCAGCCCGAACGGTTCGGTCCGGCGCGCGGTCCGCTCCAGGACGGCCGACAGTTCGGGTACGACGTCCTCGTCGACCTCGCCGTAGAAGGCGAGGGTGAGGTGCCAGCCCGGGCGGCTCGTCCAGCGGAGCGCGTCGGCACCCGGGAGGCCCCGCAACTCGCCGACGGTGGCGCCGAGTTGGGCCAGTACGTCCTCGGGCGGCAGCAGTGCCGCGAAGAGTCTCATGGGAGCAGCCTTCCACCACTGCTCAGGGTGTGTGCCCTGGACTAACCGGTCTGGTGGGCTCAGACGGTTAGTCCAGGGCACAGCCTGTTCGGATCCCTAGCCTGCTGCCATGGAGACCGACACCAGCATCAGCATCAGGGACGGCGGCCCCGACGACATCCCCGCGATACTCGGCACGCTCACCCTCACCGACTCTCCCGGGCCGTACATCGACGCCGTCGACGAGCCAGAGCGGTACGTCCATCTCCTCGCCTCCGACCGCCGGTTCAAGGGCCACGGCGTCGGCAGCGCGCTGCTCGCGCACGCGGCGGAGGTGACGCGACGGGCCGGGATCTCCCGAGGCGTTCGTCGTCGGTGAGGACCAGTGGCCGGGACAGGTGCTGGCCCGGAGGGTGTAGCCATCACCCTCCGGGCCACGCCCCCAACTCTCAGGCCGCCGCCGCCAGTTGCTCCCGCTCGCGCGGGACGAAGGCCACGCTCGGATGCCCGTGGTTCCAGTCGAACGACAGGCGCAGGCCGCCGATGCGGGCCAGGATCACGCCGATCGTGGCCGCGGCGACGGCCGCGATGACGCCGCCGAGGGCGAAGCTCACCCGGGGGCCGTAGGCGTCGGTGATCCAGCCGACGATCGGTGCGCCCACCGGCGTACCGCCCATGAAGACCATCATGAACAGGGCCATGACGCGACCGCGCATGGCCGGGTCGGTGCCCATCTGGACGGCGGTGTTGGCCGTGACGTTGACCGTCAGGCCGGCGATGCCGATCGGGATCATGAGGAGGGCGAACAGCCAGTAGGAGGGGGCGACCGCGGCCACCACCTCAAGGAGGCCGAAGGCCGCCGCCGCCGCGATCAGGACGCGTAGGCGGGTGGTTCCGCGGCGGGCGGCGAGCAGGGCGCCGATCAGGGAGCCGACCGCCATGAGTGTGTTGAAGAGGCTGTACGCGCCGGCGCCCGCGTGGAAGATGTCGTCCGCGTAGGCCGACAGCCACACCGGGAAGTTGAAGCCGAACGTGCCGATGAAGCCGACGAGGACGATCGGCCAGATCAGGTCGGGGCGGCCGGCGACATAGTGCAGGCCCTCGCGGAGCTGGCCCTTGCCGCGCGGGGCGCGCTTGACGGAGTGCAGGTCGCGGTTGCGCATGAGGAACAGGCTGGCCAGGGGCGCCACGAACGACAGGCCGTTGAAGAGGAACGCCCAGCCCGTGCCGACGCCGGTGATCATGACGCCCGCGACGGCGGGGCCGACCAGGCGGGCGGACTGGAAGTTCGCCGAGTTCAGGCTGACCGCGTTCTGTAGTTGCTCGGGGCCGACCATCTCGGAGACGAAGGACTGGCGGGCCGGGTTGTCGACGACCGTCGCGAGACCCACGGCGAAGGCGGCGACGTAGACGTGCCAGACGTGGACGTGGCCGGAGAGCGTGAGGAAGGCGAGGGCGAGGCCGGTCAGAGCCATCGCGGACTGCGTGACGAGCAGAGTGGGGCGCTTGGGCAGCCGGTCGACGAGGACACCGCCGTAGAGCCCGAAAAGCAGCATCGGCAGGAACTGGAGGGCGGTCGTGATGCCTACGGCGGCGGAGGAGCCGGTGAGGCTGAGGACCAGCCAGTCCTGGGCGATGCGCTGCATCCAGGTGCCGGTGTTGGAGACGACCTGGCCGATGAAGAACAGGCGGTAGTTCCGGATCTTCAGCGAGCTGAACATCGAGGACTTGCGTGGGGGTGCGGACAGGGAGTCGGGGGTGGCTGGCGCGGGTGCGGAGTCTGCTCCGGTTCCCGAACTCAAAAGGTCGCCTCCTCTTTCTTTTGCTCGTTCGCCGTAGAGGCGCGCGCCCCTACGGCTCACTCGCGCATAGAGCGGTTACAGGTGTGCGAGTTTCTCCAGCACGGGGGCGGCGGCGACGATCTTCGCCCACTCGTCCTCGTCGAGGCCGTCGACCAGGCCGGCCAGGAACGCGTTGCGCTTGCGGCGGCTCTCTTCGAGCATCGCCTCGGCCTGGGGGGTCTTGGTGACGACCTTCTGGCGCCGGTCCTCGGGGTGAGGCTCCAGCTGGACCAGACCCTTCGCTTCGAGCAGCGCCACGATGCGGGTCATCGAGGGCGGCTGCACATGCTCCTTGCGAGCGAGCTCGCCAGGGGTCGCGCTGCCGCAGTTGGACAGGGTGCCGAGCACCGACATCTCGGTGGGGCTCAGTGACTCGTCGACCCGCTGGTGCTTGAGTCGACGGGACAACCGCATCACGGCTGATCGCAAGGAGTTCACAGCGGCAGCGTCGTCGCCATGGGTTAGGTCCGGCATGTTCTTTAGCGTAACTCATTACTCTCCCTAAAGACCAATGCCGACACGCCGAGATGCCCGTGACCCTGGCCACTGAACCCTTCCGTCACCCATATGAGTGATCCGGGCACGGAACGTCACCCGCCGCCGGGAACCGCCCCGGACCCTCGTCTACATGGGGACCAGCGTGCTCAGCCTGCGGATAGACGGGGAGCTGCTCGAACGGCTCCGACACCATGCGGCGAAAAGGGGAATGAGCGTCCAGGACTATGTGGTCCAGACGCTCATTCGGGACGACTTCGACGAGCGGTTCCAGACCGCGGTCGAGGAGACGGAGAAGTTCTACGGGGTCACGTGACGGCTCTTTTAAAAGCGCGGATCACGTGAGACCCAGCGCCGGCATCAGGTAGTAGAACCCGAACACCGCCGCGACGACGTACATCGGCACCGGGACCTCCCGGCCCCGGCCCGCCACCAGCCGTAGCACCACGAAGGTGATGAAGCCCATGCCGATGCCGTTGGTGATCGAGTAGGTGAACGGCATCATCACCATCGTGATGAAGGCCGGGATCGCGATCGTGTGGTCGGCCCAGTCGATCTCCTTGACGGAGCCCGCCAGGATCAGGAAGCCCACCGCGAGCAGCGCGGGGGTGGCGGCCTGGGACGGGACCATCGTGGCGATCGGCGTGAGGAACAGCGCTACGGCGAAGAGCGCGCCCGTGACGACGTTCGCGAAGCCCGTGCGGGCGCCCTCGCCGACACCCGCCGTGGACTCCACGAAGCAGGTGGTCGCGGACGAGGAGCTGACACCGCCCGCGGCGACCGCGATGCCGTCGACGAAGAGCACCTTATTGATGCCGGGCATGTTGCCCTCGCCGTCGGTCAGCTTCGCCTCGTCGCTGATGCCCATGATCGTGCCCATCGCGTCGAAGAAGCACGACAGCAGGACCGTGAAGACGAAGAGGACGCCGGTCAGCACGCCGACCTTGGAGAAGCCGCCGAACAGGCTGAACTTGCCGATCAGGCCGAAGTCCGGGGTGGCTACCGGGTTTCCGGGCCACTTCGGGGTGGTCAGGCCCCAGGAGGGGATCGTCGCGACCGCGTTCACGATCACCGCGAGGACGGTCATGGTGACGATGGAGATGAGGATCGCGCCGGACACCTTGCGGACGATCAGCGCGAGGGTGAGCAGGACGCCCAGGATGAAGATCAGTACCGGCCAGCCGTCGAGGTGACCGTCGGCGCCGAGCTGGAGCGGGACGGTGGTCTGGGCGGCGTCCGGGATGCGGGAGATGAACCCGGAGTCCACGAGCCCGATCAGCATGATGAACAGGCCGATACCGATCGAGATGGCCTTGCGCAGTCCGTACGGCACCGCGTTCATCACGCGCTCACGCAGCCCGGTGGCGACCAGCAGCATCACGATCAGACCGGCCAGCACGACCATGCCCATCGCGTCCGGCCACGACATGCGCGGCGCGAGCTGGAGGGCGACGACGGAGTTCACGCCGAGTCCGGCGGCGAGCGCGATCGGTACGTTGCCGATGACACCCATGAGGAGAGTGGTGAACGCGGCCGTGACAGCCGTGGCGGTGACCAGCTGACCGTTGTCCAGGTGGTGCCCGTACATGTCCTTCGCGCTGCCCAGGATGATCGGGTTGAGCACGATGATGTACGCCATCGCGAAGAAGGTGGCGAAACCGCCCCGGATCTCGCGGGGTAGCGAGCTGCCACGCTCGGAGATCTTGAAGTAACGGTCGAGCGCGGTCGGCATTGGAGGTTCCTACGAGCAGAAGTGGACAGACGGAAACCGTTTCAGTATGAACATATGAAGACGTCAGGCGCTATCTCCGCGCGTAGACACGAGAGTGTTGCGCCGCCTCGTAAACTGCGGGCATGGCGAAGTGGACACCGACACACGAGGCACCGGAGCCCCTGGAGGGCCCGATCGTCCCGACCATCATCGGCGGCACGATCCTCTGGTTCGTCCTCTTCCTGGTACAGCTCCCCTTCTACGGCTGGTTCGACGACCACGGCCATCTGTGGTGGGTGTGGACCTGCCTGGCCGGGGCCGGGCTGGGGCTGATCGGCATCTGGTACGTCCGGGGGCGGGACGCGGCGCTCAAGCGACTGGCGGCCGAGGCTGCCACTTCGACCGATTCGACCGATTCGGCCGCGTCGACCACTTCGGCTACGGAGACCCCCTCCTCTGCTGCGGAGTGATGAGGCTTCTCTCCACCCGGGGCATCAGCCCGCCCCGCCCGCCGTCCTCCCCTGGTCGGATCTTCCGGGCACTCGGCGGGTGAAGCCGTAAATCCGCACGTACCGTCGAATGCATGACGCACACCGACGCGGGCGCCGAACTCGATCCTGTGCACCCCGTGCCCGTCCCTCCCGCACGGGCCCGTGGGCTCACCGCCGCCGGGGTCGCCGAGCGGGTGGCGCGCGGGGAGGTCAACGACGTCCCGGTGCGCAGCAGCCGTTCCCTCGGCGAGATCGTCCGCGCGAACGTCTTCACCCGGTTCAACGCGATCATCGGCGTGCTCTGGCTGATCATGCTGTTCGTGGCGCCGGTCCAGGACAGCCTGTTCGGGTACGTGATCATCGCCAACACCGGGATCGGTGTCTTCCAGGAGTGGCGGGCGAAGAAGACCCTCGACTCCCTCGCGGTGATCGGCGAGGCGAAACCGACCGTACGGCGCGACGGGGCCGCCGTGGCGGTGAGCACCTCCGAGATCGTGCTGGGTGATCTCATCGAGATCGGGCCCGGTGACAAGGTCGTGGTCGACGGGGAGTGCGTCGAGGCCGACGGCCTGGAGATCGACGAGTCGCTGCTCACCGGTGAGGCGGACCCGGTCGTCAAGCGGCCGGGGGACGCGGTCATGTCGGGGAGTTTCGTGGTCGCCGGCGGTGGCGCGTTCGAGGCGACGAAGGTGGGGCGTGAGGCGTACGCGGCCCAACTCGCCGAGGAGGCCTCCCGGTTCACGCTCGTCCACTCCGAGCTGCGGACCGGTATCTCCACGATCCTCAAGTACGTGACCTGGATGATGATCCCGACCGCGATCGGCCTGGTCATCAGCCAACTCGTCGTCAAACAGCACGGGTTCAAGGACTCCATCGCGCGGACGGTCGGCGGGATCGTCCCGATGGTTCCTGAAGGGCTGGTCCTCCTCACCTCGGTGGCCTTCGCGATCGGTGTCATCCGGCTTGGCCGGAAACAGTGCCTCGTCCAGGAACTTCCGGCCATCGAGGGTCTCGCCCGCGTCGACACGGTCTGCCTCGACAAGACGGGCACGCTGACCGAGGGCGGCATGGACGTCACCGAGCTGCGGCCGCTCGGCGGGGCCGACGAAACGTACGTACGCAAAGTCCTGGGCGCGCTCGGGGAGTCGGACCCGCGGCCGAACGCGTCGCTGAAGGCGATCATCACCGCCTATCCGGACAGCGAGGAGTGGCGGTGCGTGGAGTCGCTGCCGTTCTCGTCGGCGCGGAAGTACAGCGGGGCGTCCTTCAGCGAGGGGAACGGGGAGTCGAGTACGTGGTTGCTCGGGGCGCCCGATGTGCTTCTGGGTGCGGATGATCCCGCGCTGGAGGAGACCGGGCGGCTCAACGAGCAAGGGCTGCGGGTGCTGTTGCTGGCCCGGGTCTCCGGGGAACTGGACGATCCCGGGGTCGCGGGGGAGGCCTCGGCGACCGCGTTGGTGGTGTTGGAGCAGCGGTTGCGGCCCGACGCGGCCGAGACGCTCGCCTATTTCGCGGAGCAGGACGTGCACGCGAAGGTCATCTCCGGGGACAACGCGGTGTCCGTCGGGGCGGTGGCCGGGAAGCTGGGGCTCAGCGGGCAGGTCGTGGACGCGCGCCAACTGCCGTCGGATCAGGGGGAGATGGCCAAGCCCCTTGACGAGGGCACGGTGTTCGGGCGGGTCACTCCGCAGCAGAAGCGGGAGATGGTGGGGGCGTTGCAGTCGCGCGGGCACACCGTCGCGATGACCGGGGACGGGGTGAACGACGTCCTCGCCCTGAAGGATGCCGACATCGGGGTCTCGATGGGCTCCGGGTCCGAGGCGACCCGGGCGGTCGCGCAGATCGTGTTGCTCAACAACAGCTTCGCGACGTTGCCTTCGGTGGTCGCGGAGGGGCGGCGGGTGATCGGGAACATCACGCGGGTGGCGACGCTGTTCCTGGTGAAGACCGTGTACTCGGTGTTGTTGGCGGTGCTGGTGGTGTGCTGGCGGGTTGAATATCCGTTCCTGCCGCGGCACTTGACTCTGTTGTCCACGTTGACCATCGGGATTCCGGCGTTCTTTCTTGCGCTGGCGCCGAACAAGGAGCGAGCGAAACCGCACTTTGTGCGGCGGGTGATGCGGTACTCGATTCCGGGTGGGGTGATTGCCGGGGCGGCGACCTTCGTCACGTATCTGATCGCTCGTCACGAGTACACGGGGAAGGGGTCGTTGGCGGCGGAGACGAGTGCGGCGACGTTGACCCTGTTCCTGATCTCGATGTGGGTGCTGGCGATTATCGCGCGGCCGTACACGTGGTGGCGGATCACCCTGGTCGCCTCGATGGGGGCGGCGTTCGTGGTGGTGCTGGTTGTGCCGTGGCTTCAGCATTTCTTCGCGCTGAAGTTGGTGGGGGTGACCATGCCGTGGATCGCTGTGGGGATTGC
>NZ_JBXVPZ010000365.1:0-10120 GCF_057961495.1 Streptomyces sp. P5F9
GGTCGGCGGGGGCGAAGCCGGGGAGGTACGGGCCGTCGTAGCCCGTGCGCTCGACGAGCGTGTGGCGGGTCTCGCCGTAGGTCGCGATCGCGGCGAGGACGACCGTGCCGTGGTCGTCCTTCAGCTCGTACGGCTCGGCGAGCGAGCGGGCGCCGTGCTCGACGGCGTACGCGTGGGCGGCGCGCGCGTCCGGCACCTCGATGGCGAGGTCGACGACGCCGTCGCCGTGCTCGGCCACGTGCCGGGTGAGGAACTCGCCCCAGGGGGTGGCGGGCTTGATGACGGAGGTGAAGACGAAGCGGGCGGAGCCGTTGGTGAGCACGTACGAGGCGGTCTCGCGGCTGCCGTTCTCCGGTCCGGAGTAGGCGACCAGCGTCATGCCGAAGGCCGTGGAGTAGTAGTGCGCCGCCTGCTTGGCGTTGCCCACGGCGAAGACGACCGCGTCCATTCCCTTGACCGGGAAGGGGTCGGCCTGCCGGGCGGTGTCGGGAGTGTGGTGAGTGGTCTGCGTCATGGGCGAAGGCTCCCGCTCCTCCGCAAGGTGCGCAATAGTTTGCATATCTGCTGGGCAATCTGTTCAGCGATACGGCAGTATCCACGGACTTTCTGTACAGGATGACCATCTCGGGAAGCGGGCAGCATGGGGATCGATCGTCTCGACGGCCGGATCATCGTGGTGCTGGCGGAGGAGCCGCGGATCGGGGTGCTGGAGATGTCCCGGCGGCTGGGGGTGGCCCGCGGGACCGTGCAGGCGCGGCTGGACCGGCTTCAGTCGAATGGAGTCATCCGGGGATTCGGCCCGCAGGTCGATCCGGCGGCGCTCGGCTATCCGGTCACGGCGTTCGCGACGCTGGAGATCCGGCAAGGTCAAGGCCCGGACGTACGGGCGCACTTGGCGACCGTCCCCGAGGTCCTCGAACTGCACACGACCACCGGCAGCGGGGACATGCTGTGCCGGCTCGTGGCCCGGTCGAACGCCGATCTCCAGCGGGTCATCGACCGGGTTGTCGGTTTTGATGGCATTGTCCGGGCCGCCACCGCGATCGTGATGGAGAACCCCGTTCCCCTGCGGATCATCCCGCTGGTGGAACAGGCGGCGGAAGACCGGGAGAGGACGACCTGGCCGACG
Organism: Streptomyces sp. P5F9; assembly: GCF_057961495.1. Taxonomy (NCBI): domain Bacteria; kingdom Bacillati; phylum Actinomycetota; class Actinomycetes; order Kitasatosporales; family Streptomycetaceae; genus Streptomyces; species Streptomyces sp. P5F9. The sequence goes on from NZ_JBXVPZ010000365.1 coordinate 1,130, forward strand.
TAGGGGTGTGGGCATGTGAGCTTCTGGGAGTACTTGGGCAACCGGCACCAGCAGCTGCTCACCGACGCCTACCAGCACGCCAGCGCGGTCTTCCAGTGCATGGTCGTGGCCACGCTGATCGGGGTGGCGATCGGGGTCGTCACGTATCGGAGCGAGTGGGCCGGCAACCTCGCCACCACGGCCACGTCGACCATTCTGACCATTCCGTCGCTCGCCATGATCGGTCTGCTCATTCCGATCGTCGGTCTTGGCGTTCCGCCCACGGTGATCGCTCTGACCCTGTACGGCCTGCTGCCGATCGTCCGTAACGCGATCGTGGGCCTGCGCGGGGTCGACCCGTCGCTGGTGGACGCGGCGAAGGGCATCGGGATGTCCCGGCTGATGCGGCTCGCGCGGGTCGAACTGCCGCTGGCCTGGCCGCCGATCCTGACCGGTATCCGGGTCTCCACGCAGATGCTGATGGGCATCGCGGCCATCGCGGCGTACGCCTCCGGGCCCGGCCTCGGCAACGAGATCTTCCGCGGGATCGGGTCGCTGGGCAGCAAGAACGCCCTCAACCAGGTGCTCGCGGGCACGCTCGGGATCATCGTCCTGGCGCTGCTGTTCGACGCCGCGTACGTCCTTCTCGGACGGCTGACCATTCCCAGGGGGATCCGTGCCTGAGTCAGCTACGACTACCTCCGGTGCCTCCATCGAGCTGGAGAACCTGACCAAGCGGTATCCCGGCAGTCCGCAGCCGGCGGTCGACAGCGTCAACATGGAGATCAAGGCGGGTGAGCTGGTCGTCTTCGTCGGGCCCTCCGGCTGCGGCAAGTCGACCACGCTCAAGATGATCAACCGGCTGATCGAACCGACCGGCGGCCGTATCCGCATTGACGGCGAGGACGTCACCGACATCGACCCGGTGAAGCTGCGCCGCAAGGTCGGCTACGCGATCCAGTCCAGCGGTCTCTTCCCGCACATGACCGTCGCCCAGAACATCGCGCTGGTCCCGAAGATGATCGGCTGGTCCAAGTCCCGGATCAGGAACCGGGTGGAGGAGATGCTCGACCTGGTCGGTCTTGACGCCGGCGAGTTCCAGGGCCGCTATCCGCGCCAGCTCTCCGGCGGGCAGCAGCAACGCGTGGGCGTGGCACGGGCGTTGGCGGCCGACCCGCCGGTGCTGCTGATGGACGAGCCGTTCGGCGCGGTCGACCCGATCACCCGCGATCACCTCCAGGACGAGTTGATCAGGCTCCAGCACGAACTGCACAAGACGATCGTCTTCGTCACCCACGACTTCGACGAGGCGATCAAACTGGGCGACCGGATCGCGGTGTTGCGCGAACGCTCGCACATCGCGCAGTTCGACACCCCGGAGGCGATCCTCACGAACCCGGCGGACGACTTCGTGTCCGGGTTCGTGGGCGCCGGGGCGGCCCTGAAGCGGCTGAACCTGACCCGCGTACGGGACGTGGAGATCACGGACTATCCGACGGTGACCGTCGACGACCCGCTCCAGGACATCTTCAACCGGCTCCGGGACAGCGGCACCAACGAGATCCTGCTGCTCGACAAGCGCGGCCGGCCCTACAAGTGGCTGCGGCGCGGCGACATGATGCGCGCCAAGGGGTCGCTGGCCCGGGCGGGCACGCTGGTCAGCGACACGGTGACGCGGGACGCGACGCTCCGGGACGCGCTGGAGGCGGTGCTCACGGACAACGCGGGGCGGGTCGCGGTCACCGGGCGGCGCGGGGAGTACACCGGGGTCGTCGACATGGAGACGCTGATGAACTCCGTGCACGAACTCCTGGAGGCCGACCGGCTGGAGGCGATGGAGGCCCAGCACGAGCTGGAGGAGGCCCGGGCCCTTCAGACGCACGCCGAGCAGGAAGGCGTCGGCGGGGAGGAGAAGGCGTGACCACTCCCGAGCTGGAAGAAGAGACGGAAGTCGAGGCCCCGCCGCCCGCGACTCCCCCGAAACGCCGGATCACCTGGCAGAAGCTGACCTTCCTGCCCGCCGTCCTGGTGGCGATCCTGCTGGCGACCTGGCTGTGGTTCAACCAGGCCCACCTGGACGCCATTTCGGAGAACGCCCTCTCCAACGGCCAAGTCTCCAAGGCACTTTGGCAGCACATCCGACTGACCGCGATCTCCACGTTCTTCGTGCTGATCATCGCGATCCCGCTGGGCATCCTGCTGACCCGCGGGGCGTTCCGCAAGGCCGCCCCGGTGGCGATGACGTTCGCCAACATGGGCCAAGCGACCCCGGCGATCGGCCTGTTGGCCCTGCTGGTGATCTGGCTCGGCACCGGCGAGAAGGCGGCCCTGATCGGCATCATCATCTACGCCGTCCTGCCGGTCCTGTCCAACACGATCGCGGGCCTGAAGGCCAACGACCCGACGCTCCTGGAGGCGGCCCGAGGCATCGGCATGTCCCCACTCGGCGTCCTGTCAAAGGTGGAGCTCCCCCTTGCCGTCCCGCTGATCCTGGCCGGGGTCCGAACCGCCCTCGTCCTCAACGTCGGTACGGCCACCCTGGCGACCTTCGGCGGAGGCGGCGGCCTGGGCGTCCTGATCACCACCGGCATCACCACCCAGCGCATGCCCGTCCTGGTGCTCGGCTCGATCCTCACGATCAGCCTCGCCCTCCTCGTGGACTGGCTGGCCTCCCTGGTCGAACTGCTGCTGCGGCCAAGGGGATTGGAGGCGGGCTCATGAAACGCACCTGTCTCCTGCTGGCCGGGACCCTGGTCGTCGTCGCCGGCTGCGGACTGACCAGCGGCTCCCCGATGGTTGACGACGTCAGCCCCGGCACCATCGGCAAGGGCGAGCCCCTCAAGGGCGCGCAACTCACCGTCACGTCGAAGGAGTTCACCGAGCAGCTGATCCTCGGCGCGATGATGGGCATCGCCTTCGAGGCGGCCGGCGCGGACGTCCTCGACCGGACCGGCATCCAGGGTTCGATCGGAGCGCGGGAGGCCGTCAAGTCCGGTGACGCGGACGGGATGTACGAGTACACCGGCACCGCGTGGATCACCTACCTCGGCAACAGCAAGCCGATCACCGACCCGCTGAAGCAGTGGCAGGCGGTACGGGACGCCGACCTCAAGAACGGCATCACCTGGCTGCCCCCCTCCGCCCTCAACAACACCTACGCGCTCGCGATGAACCAGGCCAACTTCAAGAAGTACGGCACGAAGACGCTGTCCGAGGTGGCCGCGCTGGCGAAGAAGAACCCGGGCGCGGTGACGCTGTGCGTGGAGAGCGAGTTCGCCAACCGCGCGGACGGGCTGCCGGGCATGGAGAAGGCGTACGGCATGAACCTCCCCGCGAAGAACATCACGCAGATGGACACCGGGATCATCTACACCCAGGTGAAGAAGGGGAGTTGCACCTACGGCGAGGTCTTCACCACCGACGGCCGCATCAAGTCCATGAACCTCGCGGTGATGGCCGACGACAAGAAGTTCTTCCCCAACTACAACGCGGCGCCCGAGATCAACACGAAGGCCCTGAAGAAGTGGCCGGCGATCGCGAAGGTCCTGGACCCGGTCACGAAGAAGCTCAACAACACGGTGGCGCGGACGCTGAACGCGAAGGTGGATGTCGACGGGGAGGATCCGCATCAGGTGGCGTTGGACTGGATGAAGGCGGAGGGGTTGGTCAAGTAAGGGTGGTGGGGGGCGAGTTAGAAAGAGCTAGTTGCAAAGAAGTGCTTGCAACGACTTCTTTGCAACGCTAGCTTTGTACGCATGCCGGAGCACGAAGAACGGAAACGACGCCGCCTCGACGCCCGCTCGCTGCGCGGCCTGGCACACCCGCTGCGGATGCAGCTGCTGGACGCGCTGCGGAACAACGGCCCGGCCACCGCCTCCCAACTGGGCGCCCGGCTGGGCGAGTCCAGCGGTGCGACCAGCTACCACCTGCGCCAGCTCGCCGCGCACGGGTTCGTCGAGGACGCCCCCGAGCACGGCAAGGGCCGGGAGCGGTGGTGGCAGGCGGTGGACCAGGGAATCGTCTTCGACACCGACGAGTTCGAAGGCGCCGGCCCCGAGGTCCGGGGACTGGCGGAGGTGTTCCTGCACGAGATCGCGAACACCCACTCCCGCGAGCTGGTCACCTGGCTCAACGGCCGGAACAGCTGGGCCGAACCCTGGTCCCGCGCTTCCGACATGAGCGACGCGACGCTACGGCTGACGCCCGACCTGGCCGCCGAGCTCATCGGCAAGATGCACGCCCTGATCGACGACTACCGGAACCGCGTCCCCGACAAGGACACCCCGGAATCCGAGCAAGTGCGCGTCCACACCCACCTGTTCCCCATCGAGACGGACTGAGAGGCACAGCCATGTATTCGCACATCCAGCTCGCACAGCAGCACATCGCCGAACTGCACGCCCAGGCCGACGCCCACCGCCTCGCCGCCGAGGCCAAGCCGCCCCGGCGCGAACTCCGCACCCGCCTCGGCTGGACCCTCGTAGAACTGGGCCTGCGCCTGGCCGCCACCCCTAGCGGGACGAAGCCGGCGCTCGCCTAGCAGCCAGGCACGGACCCCTTACCCGTCTCCAGCGCCTCCAGCGCGCTCACCGCGCTCTTCAGTGTGGTCACGGCGACCAGTCGTAGGCCCTTGGGCAGTTCGGACTTGGCGTCCGAGCACTCGGCCTTCGGGACCAGGAAGACCGTCGCGCCGTCACGGCGCGCGGCCTGGGTCTTGAGGGCCACTCCCCCGACCGCGCCGACCGTTCCGTCGGTGCCGATCGTCCCCGTACCGGCGATGGTGCGGCCGCCCGTCAGGTCACCGCCGCTGCCGTCGCCGTTCAGCTTGTCGATGATCCCCAGGGTGAACAGCAGACCCGCGCTGGGGCCGCCGACGTCCGCCAGCTTGAGGGTGACCTTGACCTTGTTGTCGCTGAGCTTCAGGTAGTCGAGCGCGGCGGTGGTCGCGTCGTCCTGCGACTCCTGCATCTGCTCCGTGTTGTGCTGCTCGATCTCCTTGACGCTGTTGCCGCTCGGGTAGACCGAGTCACGCGGCATGACCGCTCGATCGGTACGGAACCAGCTGTCGATCACATCGCTCAAGGAGACATGTTGATCGGGTCCGGTCGCTTCGATCGTCGTCATGCGCAGCTGACCGCTCGTCGTGCGCACCGGCGCCCCGGAGATCGTGATCACCGGGGTGCCCTTGTTCTCGCCGAGCACGTTCGCGGTCAGACCGGGCTGCGCCAGTGAGAACGGCAACGGCGCGAAGCCCGCCGTGGCGAGCAGCGCCACGACGGGCAGAGCGCAGACGGCTACGGCCTGGGGGCGCGTGAGGCGAGAGAGGAGCACGGGATCAATCTAACGCGACGGCCACTTCCGGCCAGGCGCCGGTCACCCCATGCCTGTAGGTCACCCCATGCCTGTAAACGACCTCAGGCCTCAGCGCAGTGCTTCGGCGACCTCGCGCGCCGCGTCGACGACCCGCGGTCCGACCCGTTCGGGCACCGCGTCGGCCAGCATCACGACGCCGACGCTGCCTTCGACCCCCGTGACGCCCAGCAGCGGAGCCGCGGCACCGCTCGCCCCGGCCTCCAACTCGCCGTGCGTCAAGGTGTATCCGGGTTCGTCCGCGGCCTGGTGCCGGGCGGCGAGGATCGCGCGGCCCGCGGCGCCCCGGTCCAGGGGGTGGCGGAAGCCGGCGCGGTAGGCCACGTGGTAGTCGGTCCAGGTCGGCTCGACCACCGCGACGGCGAGAGCGTCCGCCCCGTCGACCAGGGTGAGGTGAGCGGTCGCCCCGATGTCCTCGGCCAGCGAGCGCAGCGCGGGGAGCGCTGCCTCCCGTACGAGGGGATGCACCTGGCGCCCGAGCCGCAGCACCCCGAGCCCGACGCGGGCCCGGCCGCCGAGATCACGGCGTACGAGTGCGTGCTGTTCGAGGGTGGCCAGCAACCGGTACACGACGGTCCGGTTGACGCCCAGCTTGTTGGACAGTTCGGTGACGGTCAGCCCGTGGTCCGTATCGGCCAGCAGTTTGAGGACGCGCAGTCCCCGGTCGAGCGTCTGGGAGGTCTCCGCGGTCACGACGCCCACTCCTTAAGTGGTGAGGTCGGCGGCCCCCTGGCGGCGGATGCGTCACCGAGTCCCGTCAGTGACGCGCTTCAGAGGCCGCCGATCGGCGAGGCGGCCCGGCGTGTCCGGGCCCAGTCGCTTCACGGCTGCGCTCCGCGGCGGCGCTGCCACGGGGCGTGTGCGTAGCGGGACACTAGCGAAGGCGGTTCGCTGAGCGGAAGTCTCCGTCCAGAATCCGGTCACCGACTGGTACGGACCGGTTCCCTTCATGTCGGTATGTCCTGACCTGCGGATCGTCTCTGCGCAGATTCCGCACAGATGTGCGGGTCGGCCGACGGAGTCGGTACGGATCTGCCGAGGGGATCACTTCATGCGCGTGGCCCACTCCTGGACCTTCGCGATGCGCTGCCGCAGCTGCCCGGCCGTGGCCTCGGCACTCGGCGGGCCGCCGCAGGTGCGGCGCAGCTCGGTGTGGATGACGCCGTGCGGTTTGCCGGTCTGGTGGACGTACGCGGAGACCATGGTGTTGAGCGACTTCCGCAGCTCCATCATCTCCTTGTGGGAGACGACGGGCCGCCGCTCGGCGGGCAGTTCCAGCAGGTCGGCTTCCTCGTCCGGCTTCTTGCGGCTGTGCGCGATCTGCCGGGCCTGCCGCTTCTGGAGCAGCATCTGCACCTGGTCGGGTTCGAGGAGTCCGGGGATGCCGAGGTAGTCCTGCTCCTCCTCGCTCCCGGGGTGCGCCTGCATGCCGAACTCGGCGCCGTCGTAGAGCACCCGGTCGAAGACGGCCTCGGACTCCAGGGCCTCGAAGGAGAACTGCTCCTGCTCGCCGGTGTCCTCGTCCTGCTCCTTGTTCGCCTCCTCCATCTCCTTCTCGGACTCGGCGTACGGGTCCTCCTCGCCCTCCTTCTTGGGCTTGTCGAGGGCGTGGTCGCGCTCGACCTCCATCTCGTTGGCGAAGGTGAGGAGGTCGGGGACGGTCGGGAGGAAGACGGAGGCGGTCTCGCCGCGCCGCCGGGACCGCACGAAGCGGCCGACGGCCTGGGCGAAGAAGAGAGGGGTGGAGATGGTGGTGGCGTACACCCCGACGGCGAGCCGCGGCACGTCGACGCCCTCGGACACCATCCGCACCGCGACCATCCACCGGTCGTTGCTCGCGGCGAAGTCGTCGATGCGCTTGGAGGCACCGGTGTCGTCCGACAGGACGACGGTCGCCTTGCTGCCGGTGATCTCGCGGATCAGCTTGGCGTAGGCGCGCGCCGAGTCCTGGTCGGAGGCGATGACGAGGGCGCCCGCGTCCGGGATGCCCTTCCTGACCTCGGTCAGCCGCTGGTCGGCGGCGCGCAGCACGCTCGGCATCCACTCGCCGCGCGCGTCCAGCGCCGTACGCCAGGCCTGACTGATCGCGTCCTTGGTCATCGGCTCGCCGAGCCGCGCGGCGATCTCGTCACCGGCCTTGGTCCGCCAGCGCATGTTGCCGCTGTAGGAGAGGAAGATGACGGGCCGGACGACTCCGTCGCCGAGCGCGGAGCCGTAGCCATAGGTGTAGTCGGCGGAGGACCGCCGAATCCCGTCGTTCCCTTCCTCATACGTGACGAAGGGAATGGGATTGGTGTCGGACCGGAAGGGCGTACCGGTGAGCGCGAGCCGACGGGTGGCCGGCTCGAAGGCTTCGAGGCACGCCTCGCCCCACGACTTCGAGTCACCGGCGTGGTGGATCTCGTCGAGGATGACGAGCGTCTTGCGCTGCTCGACACGGTTGCGGTGCAGCATCGGCCGTACGCCGACGCCGGCATAGGTGACGGCGACGCCCTGGTAGTCCTTGCCGAGCGGCCCGGCGCTGTACTCGGGATCCAGCTTGATCCCTATCCGCGCGGCCGCCTCCGCCCACTGCTTCTTCAGGTGCTCGGTCGGCGCGACCACGGTCACCTGCTGCACGACGTGGTGGTGGAGCAGCCAGGAGGCGAGGGTGAGCGCGAAGGTCGTCTTGCCGGCACCGGGGGTCGCGACCGCGAGGAAGTCCCGCGGCTGCTCCTGGATGTACCTCTCCATCGCCCCCTGCTGCCAGGCACGCAGCTTGCCGGCGGTGCCCCAGGGGGCGCGGCCGGGAAAGGCGGGAGAGAGGTGGTGGGAGCTGGCGGAGGAGGCGGCGGTGGTAGTCACGGTCTCCGGGTTCGGGAGTAGGGCGGCTCGGTTACGTCGGCTACATCGGCTACATATGACAACCGGGCCACCCTACCGGCGGGGTGACGGTGTCACCGTGCGGACTGCGCCGGGGTGGCGGGGGATGGGACTGAGGTCACAGATCGAGGGCGGGTCAGCGCGCGAAGCGCGGCAGTCGGGCAGCGATCTTGGGTACGTCCAGAGCGCCTTGGCAGACGTCGAGTACGAACTGCTCCGCCTCGTCCACGTCGAAGTCGGCGTCCAGGGGGTGTCCGTTCATGTGCAGGAAGACCCAGGTCGCGTACCAGGCGATGCGTTTGTTCCCGTCCACGAGGGCGTGGTTGCGGGCGTGGGACTCCATGAGCGCGGCGGCTTTCTGCCATACGTCCGGATAGGCGTCCTGCCCGAACACACTCGCCTGGGGGCGGGCGAGCGCCGAGTCGAGAAGCCCGTAGTCACGCACCTCGTCCGCCCCGAGCCGCTTCGCGAGGTTCAGCAACTCGGGAAGCGTGAGGAAATGCATCAGGCGAGCCTCCGGTTCAGCTCGGCGCTGGCCTTCAGGACATGGTCAGCCGCCTCGTTGAACAGACGCGAGTGCTCGTTTACGGCCGCGATCACAGCGTCGTGCGCGAAGGCCTGCATGCTGCGCCCCTCCGCTGCCGCGCGATCGCGCAGGGCGTCAAGCTCTTCGTCCGTAAACCGCAGGTTCAGTCCAGCCATGCCTCAACGGTACCGCGCGGTACCGCTTGGTGTCACCGCGATTCCGTCCGCACCCGCGTGGTCACCCACGCCCCCACC
>NZ_JBXVPZ010000366.1:0-545 GCF_057961495.1 Streptomyces sp. P5F9
CGTCCTGGCCCTCCCGCCCCGATCCGGTCGGCCGGGTCCTGCTCCAGGCGATGATGCTGGCCGGGCGAGACCCCGTCGACGTACGCGCGGCCCGGGTGATCCTGAAACGGGACGCGTCCCGGCCACACGGCTTCGCCGTCCACGCCACGTTTCCGATGTACCTGTGACGACGACCCGCAGAGGCTGATCCCGTGCCCTTGAGTCCCCTCGAACACGACCGCCGCTACGGCGAGTTGGACCAGGTGATCCGCGCCTACGCCGGTCAGCCGGCCGACGACACCCCGGACAAGCCGAGCGAGGCGCTCACCGCCTATCTCCGCCACACCTGGCACACCCGCCCCTGGGCCCTCGCCGTGGCTGAACGCCAACTCCGCGAGTACGCCGACAATCCGCCGGGCCGACTCCGACTGCGCCTCGGTGAGTTCTACGCCATCCCAGATGTGGGTCTCCCCGAAGGCGCGACCCAGCAATGGCTGTACTGCCTCGCCGACCACATCAAGCACAGCGTCGAGGAGGGCGAGGTCCCGCCCCCGACGACCACCGCC
>NZ_JBXVPZ010000366.1:555-10107 GCF_057961495.1 Streptomyces sp. P5F9
CCCACTGGGAATGGCATGCCCGCTTCCCGGAACTCGGCCAGTTCCTCGGCGGCTGGTTCTCCCAGGACATGCCGGACGAGTTCGACGACCACGACGCGGCGATCGACGACTACCGGACCTCGACCGACCCGCAGCTCGTCGCCCGACTCACCGGCGAACTCCACGAACTCCTCGCCCTGGACATCGACGAGTCCGACTACGCCCTCGCCGTCGCCGAGTTGGGCATGGAGGTCGACCCACCGACCCCGTACTCACCCAGCGGCTGGCTCGCCCTGGTCGCCGACCGGCTGACCGTTCCTCGGGCCGACTACGGGCCCCCGGCGGACCAGAGCTGAGCCGCGCACCCCCACTCACAGAGATGCGCGGCCCCTCCTCTGACCGCCGGCCCGCTACCCCCAGGTGATCAACCGCTTCGGCTGCTCCAGAATCGCCGCCACATCCGCCAGCACCTTCGACCCCAACTCCCCGTCCACCAACCGGTGATCGAAGGACAACGCCAGCGTCGTCACCTGACGTGGCTTCACCTTGCCCTTGTGGACCCACGGCTGGAGTTTGATCGTGCCGACCGCGAGGATCGCGGACTCACCCGGGTTGAGGATCGGTGTGCCGGTGTCGATGCCGAAGACGCCGACGTTGGTGATGGTGACCGTGCCGGCCTGCATCGCCGCCGGGGAGGTCTTGCCCTCCCTCGCCGTGGACACCAACTCGCCCAGTGACTCCGCGAGTTGGGGCAGTGTCTTCGCGTGGGCGTCCTTGATGTTCGGCACGATCAGGCCGCGTGGGGTCGCCGCCGCGATGCCGAGGTTGACGTAGTGCTTGAGGACGATCTCCTGGGCTGCCTCGTCCCAGGACGCGTTGATGTCCGGGTTGCGCTTGATGGCCACCAGCAGGGCCTTGGCGATCAGCAGGAGCGGGTTGACCCGTAGGCCCTCCATGTCCTTGTCCTGCTTGAGTTCCTCGACCAGCTTCATCGTCCGCGTCACGTCCACCGTCACGAACTCCGTGACATGCGGTGCCGTGAACGCCGAACCGACCATCGCCGCCGCCGTCGCCTTGCGCACGCCCTTCACCGGGACACGGGTCTCCCGGGCCGAGTCGTACGTCGCCGGTGCGGCGGCCGGAACCACCTGGACCCGCGGAGCCGCCTCCGGCGCGGGAGCCTGCGCCGGAGCCACCGCCGCGTGTACGTCCTCGCGCGTGATGACGCCGTCCGGGCCCGACGGGGTCACCGTCGCCAGGTCGACGCCCAGGTCCTTCGCCAGCTTCCGCACCGGCGGCTTCGCCAGCGGGCGGGACTGCGGTACAGCGGCCCCGGTCGCGGTCGCCGCCGCGTGGCCGTTCAGCTCCTCCTGTTCGGCCGCCACTGCCGCCGACACCGTCGACGCGTCCTGTGCCGGGATCTCCGCACCCTTGCGCGCGCGGCGCTTCGTGGAGGACGTGGCCACTCCGTAGCCCACCAGTACCGGTGTGCGGGCCGCCGGCTTCTCCTCCGCCGGAGGCTCAGGAGCAGCCTCGGCCGGGCTCTCCGCAGGAGCCGCCCCGCCCCCGGACACGTCCACCGCGATGATGGACGTGCCCACGTCCACCGTCGTCCCCTCGGGGAAGCGGAGTTCACGGACCACCCCGTCGTACGGGATGGGCAGCTCCACCGCGGCCTTCGCCGTCTCCACCTCGCAGACGACCTGGCCGTCGGTGACGGTGTCGCCGGGCTGGACGTACCACTTGAGGATCTCGGCCTCGGTGAGACCCTCGCCCACGTCCGGCATCTTGAACTCGCGTACGGACGCTTCAGTCATCGTCGTCACGACCCTCTCCTCAGTACGCCAGAGCGCGATCGACGGCATCGAGCACCCGGTCTAGGCTCGGCAGGTACTCCTCCTCCAGGCGGGCCGGCGGGTAGGGGGCGTGGTAGCCGCCGACCCTCAGTACCGGGGCCTCCAGGTGGTAGAAGCAGCGCTCCGTGATGCGGGCCGCGATCTCGGCGCCGGAGCCGAAGAACACGGGTGCCTCGTGGACCACGACCAGGCGGCGGGTCTTCTCGACCGAGGTCTGGATCGCGTCGAAGTCCAGCGGGGACACCGAGCGCAGGTCCAGGATCTCCAGGGACTTGCCCTCCTCGGCGGCCGCGTCGGCGGCCTCCTGGCAGAGCTTCACCATCGGGCCGTAGGCGGCGAGGGTGAGGTCCGTGCCCTCGCGGACCACGCGGGCCTTGTGGAGGGGGTCGGGAATCGCCTCCGTGTTGACGTCGCCCTTGTCCCAGTAGCGCCGTTTCGGCTCGAAGAAGATCACCGGGTCGTCGCTCTGGATGGCCTGCTGCATCATCCAGTAGGCGTCCGACGAGTTCGACGGGCTGACGATCTTCAGGCCCGGCACGTGCGCGAACAGCGCCTCGGGGGACTCCGAGTGGTGTTCCACCGCACCGATGCCGCCGCCGTAGGGGATGCGGACGACGACCGGGAGCTTGACCTTGCCCAGGGAACGCGCGTGCATCTTGGCGAGCTGGGTGACGATCTGGTCGTAGGCCGGGAAGACGAAGCCGTCGAACTGGATCTCCACCACCGGGCGGTAGCCGCGGAGAGCCAGGCCGATGGCCGTGCCGACAATTCCTGATTCGGCCAGCGGGGTGTCTACCACCCTGCGTTCGCCGAAGTCCTTCTGGAGGCCGTCCGTGACGCGGAAGACGCCGCCGAGCTTGCCGACGTCCTCGCCCATGATGAGGACCTTGGGGTCGGACTCCAGGGCGGCGCGCAGCGATTCGTTGATCGCCTTGGCCAACGGCAGGTTCTTGAACGTCGTGGTCTGTGCCGCGGTGTGTGCCGCCATGTCACTTACCCCCCTCTTCATCCGCGAACGACGCCTGGTAGGCGGCGAACTGGGCCCTCTCCTCGTCGACGAGCACGTGCCCGTCCGCGTACACGTGCTCGAAGATGGCGAACCGGTCCGGGTCCGGCATGGCACGGACCGCTTCACGCACTCGCCTGCCCAACGCTTCGCTCTCTGTTTCGAGTTCCGCGAAAAATCCCTCATCCGCGTGGTTTGCGGCTTCGAGGTACGTGCGCAGGCGCAGGATCGGGTCCTTCGCCTCCCAGGACTCGCGCTCCTCGTCGGCCCGGTACTTCGTCGGGTCGTCGGAGGTGGTGTGCGCGCCCATGCGGTACGTGTACGCCTCGACCAGCGTCGGGCCCTCGCCGTTGCGGGCCCGCTCCAGCGCCCACTTGGTGACCGCGAGGCAGGCCAGGACGTCGTTGCCGTCGACGCGGACGCCCGGGAAGCCGTAGCCCTGTGCGCGCTGGTAGAGCGGGACGCGGGTCTGCTTCTCGGTGGGCTCGGAGATGGCCCACTGGTTGTTCTGGCAGAAGAACACGACCGGGGCGTTGTAGACCGCGGAGAAGGTGAACGACTCGGCGACGTCGCCCTGGCTGGAGGCGCCGTCCCCGAAGTACGCGATGACGGCGCTGTCGGCGCCGTCCATGGTCACGCCCATCGCGTAGCCGGTGGCGTGCAGCGTCTGCGAGCCGATGACGATCGTGTAGAGGTGGAAGTTGTTGGTGTTGGGGTCCCAGCCGCCGTGGTTGACGCCCCGGAACATGCCCAGCAGATTGGTCGGGTCGACCCCACGGCACCAGGCGACGCCGTGCTCGCGGTAGGTCGGGAAGACGTAGTCGTCCTCGCGGGTGGCCCGCCCGGAGCCGATCTGGGCGGCCTCCTGGCCGAGCAACGACGCCCACAGGCCCAGCTCGCCCTGGCGCTGGAGGGCGGTGGCCTCGGCGTCGAAGCGGCGGGTGAGCACCATGTCGCGGTACAGGCCGCGGAGCTCATCGGGGGTGATGCCGGCGACGTACTTGTCGTACGGGGCGGTCTTCGCGTTCTTGACTCGCTTGCCCTCGGGCGTCAGCAGCTGGACGAGGTCCGGGTCGGCGCCCTTGGCCTTGCTTCCGGCGCTGCGTCGCGGCTTGCGCGGGGCAGTGCTCTCCACGGTCACGTGTGCTCCTCCGTCGGTCCGGCTCCCCGGGTTCGCCGGGTGCCAGTGCGGCTCACCTGCGCCCCACGGACGCACAGGGTGGGTGCGGTTCGTCGGGAACAGGCGTGACAGGTGCCCCGGCGAGCGCCCTGCAACAGGCACGTTACCCAGTGCTCCACAATTCTGTGAAACCCCTCCTGACCTGCGATTTTGCTTGGATTTCCAAGTAAATCGCGAAAGTCGGGAACAAGTCCTGGTCACAGCCTTGCAGGGGGCCGGAACAACGGCACGTTATCCCGCTCACCTCGGGCACGGGAAGAGCCCGTATGTGAGACTTACCGCGTGCCCGGAGACGGAAAAATCAGCGTATTTCTCCTCGATGACCACGAAGTGGTCCGCCGGGGTGTCCACGAGATGCTCTCGGTCGAGGACGACATCGAGGTGGTCGGCGAGGCCGGCACGGCGGCCGACGCGCTGGTGCGGATCCCCGCCGTGCGCCCGGATGTGGCGATTCTCGACGTACGGCTCCCGGACGGCAGCGGTGTCGAGGTGTGCCGCGACATCCGCGCGCGGGACGAGTCCGTGAAGTGCCTGATGCTGACCTCCTTCGCGGACGACGAGGCCCTCTTCGACGCGATCATGGCGGGTGCTTCCGGGTACGTCCTGAAGGCCATCCGGGGGAACGAACTGCTGACCGCCGTACGGGACGTCGCGGCCGGCAGGTCGCTGCTCGACCCGGTGGCGACCGCCCGGGTCCTGGAGCGGCTGCGCAACGGCGGCCCCCAACAGGACGAGAAGTTCGACTCGCTCACCGACCAGGAGCGCAGGATTCTGGACCTGATCGGGGAGGGGCTCACCAACCGGGCGATCGGCGAGCGGCTGCACCTCGCGGAGAAGACCATCAAGAACTACGTGTCGAGTCTGCTTTCCAAACTCGGTATGGAGCGGCGCTCGCAGGCGGCGGCCTACGTGGCACGCAGACAGGTCGAGCAGCAGCGTCACTGAGCGCCCCGGGGACCGATTCGGCGTCATTAGGGACCAAAGACCCCTCCCCCGGAGGGGCTGCTCATCCGACAGTAAGTGCATGCCCACCGACGAACGGCTCGCCGTCGATCTGCTCGCGCGTACCGACCACGGCCGGGTGGCCACCACCCTGGGGGCGCTGCCCTTCCTGGCGCCCGCCCGTCACATCGTGGCGGACGAGCGGCTGCTGCTGCGGATGCCCCGGAGCCACGGCCATCACCACGCGTGCGTGGACCGCGTCGTCGCGTACGGCGCCGACAACCTGGACTCGGCCGGGCCGGATGACGACCTGTGGTCCGTCCAGGTGATCGGCACGTGCGAGCCGCATGAGCCGACGGCCGACCAGGTCGAACGTTTCGGCCCGGCCCGGGACGCGATGGTCTACCTGCGCATCGAGCCGCAACTGGGCACCGTGCACCCGGCGGACGGCGGTCCGGAACGGCGCTTCGGGCACACCCTGTGACCGAAAGCGACCATCGGCGACCGAGCGGTGACTTTCTGTGACAAACCGCAGCTCAAGGGCCCGTCTCGTGCCCTAGCATCGGCCGCGTGCCGCGCTTACGTGTACCACCCCTCGTGCCCCACGCGCCCCCGTTGGGCGCCCTCCTCCGCCAGTACGCCGCCGGGTCCGCCGTCACCTGCGAACCCGTCGAGCAGGGCCTGCTGAACCGCGGCTACCGGCTCCGCACGACCCGGGGCCGCTACTTCCTCAAGCACCACTTCGACCCCGAGACCGCGGACCCGGCGGCGATCGCCCGCCAGCACACCGCGACCCGGCGCCTGGCCGACCTCGGCGTCCCCGTGGCACCCCCGCTGCCCGCCCGCGACGGCCGTACGGTCGCCGTCGTCGGCGGTCACGCCTACGCCCTGCACCCCTGGATCGACGGCAGGCACCGCCACGGCGGCCAGTTGACCACCGGCCAGTGCGGGCGCCTCGGCGCGCTCCTGGGGGTCGTCCACGCGAGCCTGGAGCGGGTCATGCCGGGGCGCCGGGAGGAGTGCGCGCCGGGAGCCGACCCCGCCGACACCTTCGCCCTCATCGACGACCTCCTCGGGCACGTCCGCCGGCACCGACCCGCCGACGCCTTCGACGAACTGGCCCGCCACCGGCTCCTGGAGCGGCGCGAGCTGCTGGAACGGCACGCGGACCGACGGCCGCCGCGCGGGGCGTCCGTGGGGTGGGTGCACGGGGACTTCCACCCGTTCAACCTGCTCTACAAGGGCGACGCCCCCGCCGCGATCGTCGACTGGGACCGCCTCGGCGTCCAGCCCCGCGCGGAGGAGGCCGTACGCGCCGCCGCGATCTTCTTCGTACGGCCCGACGGGGCCCTGGACCTGCCGAAGGTGCGGGCGTACGCGCACGCGTACCGGCGTTCGGCGGGCGCCGGCCCCGCCGAACTGGCCGCCGCCGTGCACCGGGTGTGGTGGGAGCGGCTCAACGACTTCTGGATGCTCCGCTGGCACTACGAGCGGGGCGACACCCGCGCGGACCCCCAGTTCCCGGCCGCGTCGGCGCTCGCCGTGTGGTGGACGCGGGAGTACGACGCGGTGTGCGAGGCGTTCGCGGAGGGCGCCCCGTAGACACACCGGGACACCGGGACACCGATAAACAGCACGCGCGCGTGGACCCCTGTTACGGGGTGCACGCGCGCGTGAATCAGTTGTGGCGCCGGGGGACGAAGCCGGTCAGCCGCCCAGCGCGCCGGCGACCGTGTCGCCGGTACCGCCGTCGTCACCGGTGCCGCCCGTGCCCGTCGGGTCCGCCGAGGTCGTCGCGGACGGGGTGTCCGACGGCTCCTCGGAGGCGGTCGCGGACGGCGTGCTCGAAGGCTTCTCGGTGGCCGTCTCCGTCGGGGTGTACGAGGGCGTGTACGACGGCGTGTAGTTGGAGCCGGAACTCGTGCCGCTGTCGTCCGTGGTCGTGTCGGACGGCGAGGCCGTCGTGTCGTCGCTCGGCGACTCCGTGGCCGTGTCGTCGGTCGCGGACTGCGAGGTGGTCGGCGACTGGGTGGTGCCCGAACCGCCGCTTCCGTTACCGGTGTTGTTCAGCGCCAGCGCGACACCCGCCGCGATGGCGATCACCGCGAGCACGGCGAGGATCCACAGCTTGCCGCGGCCGCTGCCGTGGTTGCCGTGCCCCTCGAAGCCGCCGTCGTCGCCGTTGCCGTAACCGCCCGGCAGGATCGGCTGCGGGATCTGCGTGGTCCCGGAGGAGTCGCCCTGGGGCATCACGGTCGTACCGGCGAAGCCCCCCGGAGGGGTGCCCTGCCCGTTCGCGACCGTCACGGGCCCGGTGTTCCAGGTCCCGGTGTGGCCGCCCTGGTCGTAGAGCATCTGCAGGCCGTACTGGACGAGCCCGCGCATCTCCTCGGCCGTCTGGAAGCGGTCGTCCGGGTCCTTGGCGAGGGAGCGCATGACGAGGCCGTCGAGCTCCGGCGGGCAGACGCCGTTCGACGTCTGGGACGGCGGGACGGGGATGTCCTGGACATGCTGGTAGACCACCGACAGCGGGGTCTCGCCGGTGAACGGGGGCCGTAGTGCGAGGAGTTCGTAGAGGAGGCAGCCCGTCGCGTACAGGTCGGAGCGGTGGTCGACGGCCTTGCCGAGTGCCTGCTCCGGGGAGAGGTACTGGGGCGTGCCCATGACCATGCCGGTCTGCGTCATCGTCGTGGACGCCCCGTGCAGGGCGCGCGCGATGCCGAAGTCCATGACCTTGACGGCGCCGTTGTGCGTGATGATCACGTTCGCGGGCTTGATGTCGCGGTGCACGATGCCGTGCTGGTGCGAGTAGGCGAGCGCCTCCAGGACACCGGAGACGATGATCAGGGCCTGCTCGGGCCCGGGCGCCTCGGCGTTGAGGAGGAGGTCGCGGATCGTGCGGCCCTCGACGATCTCCATGACGATGTACGGCACCGACATGCCGCCCCCCGCGGCGAAGCCGCCAGTGGACACCGCGTCCTCGCCGGAGTCGTACACGGCGACGATCGCGTGGTGGTTGAGGCCGGCCACCGACTGGGCCTCGCGCGTGAAGCGGGCCTTCGACGTCGGGTCCTCGGCCAGGTCCGAGCGGAGCAGCTTGACCGCGACCGTGCGCCCGAGCCGTACGTCCTCGGCCGCGAAAACCTCGGCCATACCGCCCCGGCCCAGTCTGTGGGTGAGCCGGTACCGGCCGTCGCCGACCAGTCCGCCGTTACCCCACAGCTCCGGTGCGTCCGACATTCCGCCGCCAGCCGCCTCGGGGTCGGACGGGCCCTGAGCGTGCTGCTGTGCCATCAGTCCTCGCCGTCGTTTCTGCCCGCGGTGCGCGCGGTGTTGTTACGGTCTCCGTCGGCCACGCTACAGGCTCGGCGCAAGCCGCCGTTCCGGGATCAGTGCCGGAATCGTCCGGAGACGGACCGGCCATCAAATCGGTATCACGGGCCGTCGTGCAAATTCTGTGTACCGCCGGTACAGCACCTGTAACGCTTCCACGACTCTTCTTTCGCGTACGGTCACGGAACGGGCACCGCGCTTGACGTGTCAGTGCCCTCCGGCAGACTTGGCCGGGAATGGCACTTTCGATCACTGAGCCGGCGCCGATGGGGGACACGGGACATGAGCCAGGACGGCGCACACGGCCGCTATGCGGGGCGCGCGCTCGCAGGTGGCCGCTATCAACTGCGCGACCTGCTCGGCGAGGGCGGCATGGCCTCGGTGCACCTGGCGTACGACTCGGTGCTCGACCGCCAGGTCGCGGTCAAGACACTCCACACCGAGCTCGGCCGGGAACAGGCCTTCCGCGAGCGCTTCCGCCGCGAGGCCCAGGCCGTGGCCAAGCTCACCCACACCAACATCGTCTCGGTCTTCGACACCGGCGAGGACGCCCTCGACGGCACGACGATGCCGTACATCGTCATGGAGTACGTCGAGGGCCGCCCGCTCGGCTCGGTACTCGACGAGGACGTACGGCAGTTCGGCGCGATGCCCGCCGACAAGGCGCTGAAGATCACCGCGGACGTGCTGGCCGCCCTCGACATCAGCCACGAGATGGGCCTGGTCCACCGGGACATCAAGCCGGGCAACGTGATGATGACCAAGCGCGGCGTCGTCAAGGTCATGGACTTCGGCATCGCCCGCGCCATGCAGTCCGGCGTCACCTCGATGACGCAGACCGGCATGGTCGTCGGCACCCCGCAGTACCTCTCGCCGGAGCAGGCCCTCGGCCGGGGCGTGGACGCGCGCAGCGACCTGTACTCGGTCGGCATCATGCTGTTCCAACTGGTCACCGGGCGGCTGCCGTTCGACGCGGACTCGCCGCTGGCCATCGCGTACGCGCATGTGCAGGAGGAGCCGGTCGCGGCCTCCTCGATCAACCGTTCCCTGCCGCCGGCCGTGGACGCGCTGATCGCCCGCGCGCTGAAGAAGAACCCGAACGAGCGCTTCCCGAACGCCGTGTCCATGCGCGACGAGTGCCTGCGCGTCGCGGCCTCGCTCCAGGCCGCCGCCCCGAGCATCGTGCCGGGCGCACCCGCGCAGAGCGGCGCGGGCGTCGGCTCCGCGGTCTTCCCCCCGGTCGACCAGGCGGCCCC
>NZ_JBXVPZ010000367.1:0-10064 GCF_057961495.1 Streptomyces sp. P5F9
GGTCACGGGGCTCGGGGGAGGTGTTCACGAAGATCCTCTCAGGCGTCATCGTTTGGATGACGCTCCGCTTGTCATCGTTTGGATGACATGTTACAACGGTGCCAGACGAAGCGCATTGGCAGTTTCTGCCAGACCTGTGGAGGTGTTTTCGCGATGTTGATGCGCACGGACCCGTTCCGCGAACTCGACCGGATCGCCCAGCAGCTGACGGGCGTGACCGGCACCTGGTCCAGGCCCTCGGCGATGCCGATGGACGCCTACCGTGAGGGCGAGGAGTACGTGATCGCCCTCGACCTGCCGGGTGTGGCGAAGGACGCGATCGACATCGACGTCGAGCGGAACATGCTCACCGTCAAGGCCGAGCGCCGCCCGGCCGCGAAGGCCGACGACGTACAGATGGAACTCTCCGAGCGGCCCCTGGGCGTCTTCTCCCGTCAGCTGGTGCTGGCCGACACCCTGGACACCGAACGCATCACGGCCGACTACGAAGCAGGGGTGCTGACCCTGCGGATCCCGATCGCCGAGCGCGCCAAGCCCCGCAGGATCACCATCGGCGGCCAGGCCGAGCGCCGGCAGATCAGCGGCTGAGGAGCCGGTCCCCTCGACCGCGCCGACGGCGGAGGACGGGCATCGATCTCCCCCTCAACTCCCGTCCTCCGCGCCACCTCCCTCGCACGACGACGCAGAAGGGACAGGGGCGGCCATGCGCTGGGAAGCATTCCTCGACCACGTGCGGGAACGCGGCGAGTACACCACACCCCAGGAAGCAGAGCGGGCCGCACGTACCGTTCTCACCCTGCTGGGCGCGCACCTGGTGGGCGAGGTCCGGGCCGAGCTGGCCGCCCGGCTCCCGGAAACCTTCGCCCTGGTTCTCCTCAACCCGCTGCGGGCCACCGAGCCGCTCCCGCCGGAGCGGTTCCTGCGGGCGACCGCGGCGTGGATCGAGGGAGCCACCGAACAGACCGCCGCCTGGGACGTCGGCGCCGTACTGAGCGTGACCGCCGACGCGGCGGGCGAGGAACTCACCCGCCGCATCCTGCTCCAGCTCCCCCCGGGCTACGACCTCCTGTTCGGCCGCCCCGAACACACCTGAGTCCAGAAAGGCGCGACCCGCCTACATGGGCCGACTGGGCAGGCCGACCCTCATCCGGCCGGCCCGCCCAGTCGGCGACAAGCCCAAGCCCCTTGCACGAGAAAGGCGACCACTTCCCCATGCTTCCGCTGCGTGAACCGGCCTCTGCCCGGCCCGGCACGACGTTTCACCAGATGCTGGAAAGAATCCGCTACGAGGGTGCGTATCCCACCCGGGAGCGGGCCGAGGACGTCACGCGCGCCGTGCTGGAGGCCCTGGGCCGCCAGCTCACCGGCGACGAACGCGTAGAACTCGCTGCCTGTCTGCCCGTAGAGGCCGCCCTCGATCTCACCGGCCAGATCCCGGCACCCCAGCCGCTCACCGGCTGGGGCTTCGTCAAGGACCTGGGCGCCCGCACCGGCGCCACCCCCGCGACCGCCCGCTGGGACACCGGAGCCGTCCTGGCCGTCGTCGGCTCGCTGGCCGGCCCCGGCCTCTTGGACCGCATCCTGGCCCAGCTCCCGTCCGGATACGCGCTGTTGTTCGGCCGCGCCGAACTCACCCGGACCGCCTGACCGTTCCGGGCCGCAGCGGGCGAGAACGCCCGCAGTGACCAAGGAACCGGACGGAACGGGAAAGGGCTCCGGCGACCACCTCCCCGGAGCCCGGCCCTTCGCGCTGCCGGGCAGGCCAGGCCGCGGTTCCGCCGAAGACCGTGTGAAGCCGGCCGGAAATCCTGCCGCCGGCTTTCCCCCCCTCGCCCCCCGCCCCGGCCGACGGGTCAGGCATCCGCCGCGCGGTGCGGCCCGGCGGCGTCGCGGTGATACGGCTCAGAGAGTCTGCCGGCACTGGCAACACCGGGTATCGCACTCCTCGGTGCAGAAGTGACTCACGATCGAATGGGGCAGCGGGGGGCGCGGATCATCACCGTGAGGACCGGCGAGGCCGGTGAGGGCGGTGAGGGCGGCTCTGTCCGATGTCCTCGTATCCCCACGGCTTGTGGAGCGTGCGGACCTTTCCGTCCCCAGTCGCCGAGTTGGCCATGGGCCCAGGAGGAACGCCGTGAAGGGCTCGACTCACCGCCCCTACTACTGCACTACTGCCGCGACCCCGAGACCGGTAAGCCGCTCGGCAGGAAGTGCCCCATGCTCTCCAGCCGTCGGTGAGTTGCTCGACCAGTGGTCCGCCGCGAAGGAGCGCCGCAAGACCACGCTCAACGGCTACGTCTCCCGCATCCACGTCCACTTGAAGCGCGCGAAACGGGGCGACGCCTGGCAGGACCCAGGCAAGGTCTTCACACAGGAGGACGGCTCCTGGCTCCGCCCCGGGAGCCAACCGATCAACCGCCGATCCGCCGGCCCAGAGCACATCCGCTCACACAGTGGCTCGGAAACGCGGAAGCGCCCGAGCCGACCGAAGCCAACCCGGACGCTGCACCGCAGGTCAGAAGGGGTTTCCCCTCCCCCGCGCCGGTAGACCCTGTGGGACTCGAACCCACAACCAATGGATTAAAAGTCCACTGCTCTGCCAATTGAGCTAAGGGTCCTCGCGATGTTGCCTCCCCGAGCATAGCGGGACGTGGCCGTGTCTCCGATCGGGTATCGGGGACACGGCCGCGCCGGACGGCAGAACAGGGTGCGAGCAGGGCCGGGACGAGGGACCAACTGGCCCGGAGTATTACGGATCCACCGGTTCAGGCGCCCCCGCCCGCGCCGCCTCCCGTGCCTTCGTGCGGGCGTGTTCCGGGTTCAGGAACCACTCCCGGGCCGAGGCGAACCACCAGGCCGCCGCGAAGCCCAGGACGACCAGCACCGCCACCGGCGCGTAGTTGAAGGTCTCCCAGGTGACCGGCGACACCTGCGGCAGCATGAACAGCACGGTGATCACGATCACCCACACCACCGACACCGTGCCGATCAGCCGCGACCACCGGCCCAGATGCCACGGCCCGCGCTGGAAGTCGTCCCCCTTGCCCAGCCGCAGCAGTGTCGGGATGACGTACGCGATGTAGAGGCCGATCACGGCCACGGACGTCACCGCCGCGTAGGCCGTGTAATTGATCAGGTAGGGGAGGCCGAGCACCAACGCGCCCCCCGCCGCCAGCCACACCGCCGCCACCGGCGTCCGCGTGCGCGGGCTCACCGTGTGCCAGACGCGGGAGAACGGGAGCGCTCCGTCGCGTGAGAAGGCGTAGATCATGCGGCTGTTGGCCGTCACCGACGCCATCCCGCAGAAGAGCTGCGCGCCGATCACCACCAGGAGCAGGAGCTTGCCCGACGTCGCTCCCAGGGCGTCGAGGAGGATCTGGGCCGGGGGCGCGCCCGTCGCCGACTTCAACTCCCCGTTGTACGACTGGATCGCGTACGTGAAGCCCAGGAGGAGGACGAAGCCGGCTATCCACGACGTCCAGATCGAGCGGACGATGCCCTTCGGACCCGCTGTCGACGCGTCGTGGGTCTCCTCCGTCATGTGGGCGGAGGCGTCGTAGCCGGTGAAGGTGTACTGCGCCATCAGCAAGCCCAGCAACACGACATAAACGCCGCTGCCCCAGCCCGTGTTGTTCACGAACTTCGTGAAGACGAAGGTCGTCGACTGGTGGTGGTCGGGGACGAAGGTCAGCGCGCCGACGATCACGCCGACGCCCAGCACGTGCCACCACACGCTCACGTTGTTGAGGAGGGCGACGATCTTCACGCCGAAGGTGTTCAGCAGGCCGTGGAGGATCAGGATCGCCGCGAACAGCAGCACCGTGCGGCCCGGCGTCACCTTGAAGTCGAACTGCAGGTTCAGGTACGCGCCCAGGAACGACGCCGCGCCGAAGTCGATGCCCGCGGTCACCGCGACCTGGCCGAGGACGTTGAACCAGCCCGTGAACCACGCCCAGGCCGCCGCCGTGCGCGGGGGCGCCAGGCGGTGGGCCCAGAAGTACAGGCCCGCCGACGTCGGGTAGGCGGAACAGATCTCGGCCATCGACAGGCCGACGAACAGCGTCATCAGGCCTACGGCCACCCAGCCCCACATGATCACGGCCGGGCCGCCCGTGTTCATGCCGAACAGATACAGCGTCAGGCAGCCCGAGAGGACCGAGATGATCGTGAAGGAGACCGCGTAGTTGGAGAACGCCGACATGCGGCGGGCGAGAACCTGCGTGTAGCCGAGTTGGGCAAGCCGTTCTTCGTCGGAGAGACCGGGGGGATCTCCCTTTGACAGCCCACTCGCTATGGCGTCATCTGTCATGCCCCCAGCGATTCCCTCACCGGGGGCGTGACATGCGCCACTTAAGGAATCGATAAGGACTCGATGTGGCTAGAAAATGCCCCTGTAGCCCTGCCACCCGCCCGAGATCTTCACCCGCGCCCCGAACGACCCCTTGCCGTCACCGCTGTTGCGGAACAGGTTGCCCGCCGAGTCCCGCTCGACCAGGTCCGCCTTCCCGTCCCCGGTGATGTCGCCGACACCGATGACCGTGTTGTACGAACCGCCCCACGCGCCGAACAACTTCGCCCGCGCCCCGAACGTGCCGTGACCGGTGCCGTAGTAGCGGTACACGGTGTTCGACCTGTCCTGGGAGATCAGGTCGCCGATGCCGTCGCCGTTGATGTCACCGACGCCGACGACCTTCTTGTACGTCTTCCAGTCCGCGTACAGCTTCACGCGCGCCGACAGCTTGCCCGCGCTCGTCCCCTTGTAGAGGTAGACGGTGCCGGACGACGCGGCCCGCGCGATCAGGTCGGGGCGACCGTCGCCGCTGATGTCGCCGGGCGCGGTCAGCACGTCGTACTGGTTCCAGCCGCTCGTCCCGAGTGACGTGTAGGCCGTCGACGGCTTCAGCGCCGCATCGCAGGCCGGCTTGTACAGGCGGAGCGCTCCGCTGCTCAGGCGGACCAGGACGTCGTTGCAGCGGTCCCCGCTCAGGTCGCCGAACGGGACCGCCTTCACGCTCGTCGGCCAGCCCGTGCCGCTGACCTTCCCGGCGAACGTGCCCGTCCCCGTGCCCTGTTGGAAGGCCAGGGCCCCCGAGGAGTCGAGGGTGAGCAGGTCGGCGATGCCGTCCCGGCCGACGTGGTCCCGCCGCACCGGTGCGGCGGGCGTGCCGGCGGTCAGGAGGTGGATGCGCTCGGCGGAGTCCACGTAGGCCACACGGTTGGTGTACGGGTCCAGCGTCCAGCGGATACGCCGGTCCGAACCGCCGACGCGCTCGTCGAGGTTCGCTGTCGCGGGCAGGTCGGCTACATCGGCGGTGACCGTCTTGCCGGAGGTGACATCGGTGCGGACCAGCTTGCCGCGGGCGGTGTCGTGCCGGATCAGGAAGCCGTCGGCCAGCAGGGCGTCACCGGTCGGCACGTCCACCGAGCGTCCGCGAGAGCGGTCGAACACTCCCGCCTTCCCCTGGGTCGCGCAGGTCCAGTAGATCCAACGGGCGTAGACTTGCAGCTCGTTGGGCGTGCAGGCGGAGCCGATGTTGACGTCCACGGCCGGTGTGGTGGAGCCGAGCCGGGTCATCGTCAGATGTCCGGCGGTGGACGCGGTGGTCCACAGCTGACCGTCCCGGAGCGTGGCGGTGGCCGCCGTGCGCGTGGCGACGACCTGGTGATGCGCCCAGTCGTAGACGTACTGCTTGTGCGCGGTACCGGAGATCACCGTGTACGTGCCGTCCGCCGTCACCACCTGGGCCCCGTCGAAGGACACGCTGTCCACCAGGCCGGAGGACGTGCGGTGGTGGATCGTTCCGGTCGAGCCGGGGCCGTCGTCGTAGACGACGGATCCGTCCGTCAGGCCGAAGGGGCGGTTGCAGGCGTACGCGACACCGCACTGCTTGACCCAGCCGCCAGCCTGGCGCACCGGTCCGACCTGCGGCGGTGAACCCGCCGAGACCGTCCGCGAGTTCCACATGACGTCGTACGACGGTGACGTGGTCTGATCGGTGTACGTGAGCGTGCCGCCGGCCAGGGTCAGCCCGTCGACGGGCGCGGGTACCGGCGGCAGGTCGATGATCTTCCGGGCCACCACCTCGCCCTCGGGTGATTCGGTGAGGCGCCGCACGCCCCAGTCCTGCTGGCCCGAGCCCGCCTCGACGATGAGCGACCCGTCGGGCGCCTCCCGGAGGAAACCGTCCATCGCGGGGAACAACTGCTGCCACGTGCCCCCGGTCAGAGGCATGGTCAGCAGCTCGCGGGTCGCGTCGTCGACCGTCACCACCTGGTCTCCTACGACGGAGAGCGAGACCTTGCCGACCGTGGGAGTGCCGGGGACCTGGGTCACCGGGCCGCCCAGGTCGTCCCGGCGCACCAGGCGGGCGCCGGCCCCCGGGTACCACCAGCCGACGTAGTCGTGGCTGAGGAAGGGGACCCTGCCGGAGGTGGCTGGGTACGGGGCGAAGATCTTGGTGAGGGTCCCGTCCCGGACGTCGACGAGCACGAGCTGGTCGAGAAAGACCGTGGGGTCGTCCGTCGGCACGCGGTAGCGCAGCAGCAGGGAGCGGGCGTCCTTGGCGCTCACCGCCAGGATCTTCGCGCCCTCGGGGAAGCCCGTCACCAGCGCGTCGGAGGTGCCGCCGTCGGCCGTCGGCCTGAGCAGGTGCACCGCGCGTACGTTGACAAGAGAGCCCTCGTACGCGACGACCGTCACGCCCGCCGTGCCGGCCCACTTCAGGCCGGTGGGCACGGTGACCGTGCCCCGGTCCGCGCCCGTATTGATGTCGTGGAACCGGACGACGTACGGACTGCCCGTGGTCAGCTCGTACGCCGTGTCGGACTGCGCCAGTCCGAGGGGGCCCTGGATGCCGTCCCACTGGGCGAGCTCGGTCACGTCCCGGGACTGTCCCGTCGCGTAGTCGGTCCACTGCTGGTGGGCGGTGCCCTCCGGCTGCGAGAGCAGACCGGTGTCGCCGTAACCCTCCAGCACGGCGTTGCGCGGGTTGGTCCTGATCGCGGAGGGCAGCACGGTCTCACCCGCCGCACTGGCGGCCGCGGCCGTCCCCTCCGCCCCGGCAACCCCCAGTGAACCCGCCGCGAGCGCGAGAACGGCGACCAGCGCCGCACCCCCGAGCCCTCGGCGCCGTACGAATGTGCGGCCCTTCACGGAACCCCCCGGCCCCTCGACCATGCCTGATGCCTGATGCCTGATGCCTGTGAATGAAATGTGCATGCCCTAAGCGGGCCACGGGAGACTATCAGTGAGCGGTCCTGGGGCCACCGGGGTTTCCGGGGCATGCGAAAGGGCCCGTACGAGAGTGTCGTACGGGCCCTTCGTCACCTCACTCGGTGTCAGCCGTTGCGCTTCCAGCGGGGCTTGTCGTCGCGGCGGCCGAAGGTACCGGTGCCGGTGCCCGTGCCGGTCGTGCCGCGGTGGCCGGACGGACGGTCGTGGCCGCCGGTGCGGAAGCCCGGGCGGTCGCCCTGGCGGTCACGGTTGAACGGGCGGTCGCTGCCCCGGTGACCGGTCGCGGGACGGTCGTCGCGACGGTAACCGCCCGACGCGGGACGGTCGTTGCCACCGCGGTCGTCGCGGCGGAAGCCACCGGACGGACGGTCGTCACGACGGTCACGGTCGAAGGAACGGCCGCCACGGTCGCCGTCACGGCGGTCGTTGGTGAAGCCGCCCGAGGGACGGTCGTCGCGGCGGAAGCCGCCACGGTCGCCACCGCGGTCGTTGCCGCCACGGTCGTCACGACGGAAGCCGCCCGAGGGGCGCTCGTCACGACGGTCGAAAGAACGGCCGCCACGGTCGCCACCGCGGTCGTTGCCACCGCGGTCGTCGCGGCGGAAACCACCGGACGGACGGTCGTCACGACGGTCACGGTCGAAGGAACGGCCACCGCGGTCGTTGCCGCCGCGGTCGTCACGGCGGAAACCACCCGAGGGGCGGTCGTCGCGGCGGAAGCCGCCACGGTCGCCACCGCGGTCACGGCGCTCGTAGTTGCCGCGGTCGTCACGCTGCTGGCGCGGACGGTCGTAGGAAGAGGACTCCTCGCGCACCGGCGCCTCCACGGCGGCCGACTGCTCGGCGGCCGCGGCCTCGACCACGGCGGCGGCCTCGGCGACCGCCGTCTCCGGGTCCTCGCCCCGCTCGCGCGCGGCACGGGCGATCAGGCGGTCGGACTCCTCGCGGAGCTCGGCGGCGCGGCGCGTGGCCCGCTCCAGCTCCTTGGTGAGCTGGACGACCTCACGCTCGGCCTGCTGGGCGGCGTCACCCGCCGACTGGGCCTGGACCTCGGTCATCGAACGGGCGCCGGTGATCTCGGCGACCTCGGGCTCGAAGGCCGTACCGGTGTTGATGATGTGACGCCCGGCGTCGACGCCCGCGTCCTCCATCAGCCGGAAGATCTGACGGCGCTGGTGCGGCAGCGAGAGGGAGACGACGGTGCCCGTGCGACCGGCACGCGCCGTGCGGCCCGCGCGGTGCAGGTAGTCCTTGTGGTCGCCGGCCGGGTCCACGTTCAGGACCAGGTCGATGCCGTCGACGTGGATACCGCGGGCGGCGACGTCGGTCGCGACGAGCGCGTTGACGTAGCCCTCCTTGAAGTCCGCCAGCGTCCGCGTACGGGCGCCCTGCGTCATGCCGCCGTGCAGCGCGTCGGCCTTCACGCCGGACTCGCGCAGCTGCTCGGCGATGCGGTCGGCGCCCAGCTGGGTGCGGACGAAGATGATCGTGCGGCCCTTGCGGGAGGCGATCGCGGCGGTGACCGGCGCCTTGTCCTTGGGCTTCACGATGAGGATGTGGTGGGACATCGTCGTGACGTTGCCCTGCGCGCTGTCGACCTCGTGCGTGACCTCGTCGGTGAGGTAGCGCTTGACCAGCGTGGAGATCTCGTTCTCCATGGTCGCCGAGAACAGCATGCGCTGGCCGCCGGCCGGGATCTGGTCGAGCAGCTCGGTGACCTCGGGCAGGAAGCCCAGGTCGGACATCTGGTCGGCCTCGTCGAGGACGGCGATCCGCACGTCTTCGAGGGAGCAGGCGCCGCGGTTGATGATGT
Source organism: Streptomyces sp. P5F9 (assembly GCF_057961495.1). Classification (NCBI taxonomy): domain Bacteria; kingdom Bacillati; phylum Actinomycetota; class Actinomycetes; order Kitasatosporales; family Streptomycetaceae; genus Streptomyces; species Streptomyces sp. P5F9. The sequence goes on from NZ_JBXVPZ010000367.1 coordinate 9,048, forward strand.
CGCGCAGGCGGCCCGGGGTGGCGACGAGGACGTCGACGCCGCGCTCCAGGGCGTAGATCTGGTTGCCCATGGACGTGCCGCCGCAGACGACCTTCATCTTCAGGCCGAGGACGTCGCCGTAGGGCTGGAGCGCGTCCGCCACCTGCATCGCGAGCTCGCGGGTCGGGGTGAGGATGATGCCGCGCGGGCGCTTCTTCTCGGTGCGGCCGCCGGACAGCGTCGCGAGCAGCGGCAGACCGAAGGAGAGGGTCTTGCCGGAGCCGGTGCGGCCGCGGCCGAGGATGTCCTTGCCGGCCAGGGCGTCCGGGATGGTCGCCGCCTGGATCGGGAAGGGGGCTGTCACACCGTTCTGCGCGAGCTTGCGCACGATGCCCTCGGGGAGACCGAGGGACGCGAAGGTGACCTCGGGGGCCGCCTCGGTGGTGGCCTCTACGGCCGTCTCGTCGCCCTCGTTCTCGGGCATGACGATGTGATCAGTACTGGAAATGGACATGCGAATGCGAAACCTTCCGGAGTATCCGTCGGCACGCGCCCGTCAACTCCGTGATTCGCTATCGACCGCCTCAATGCGGTCCGCCACGGCAAGGGAGAGTACGCGCCACACGGCGCGCTCTACAGTGGCGCCGGGCAATGGGATCAAACGATCTACCACCTTACGCACCTACCACCCCCCAACGCAAACCCGCCCTCATTGACGTGCGTCACACCCGTCGCTACGCCGGCGACCCGGCCGCCGGTGCCGGTTCACGGTCCACCAGCTGCGGTGCGGGGTCCTCGTGGGCCGAGGACGAGGGCTCCGCGACGGTCGGGTCGGGGGACGGCGAAGGAGGACTCGGCGACGGGTCGGCGGGCGGAGGAGTCCGCGTCGGGGTCGGCTGCGGCGCGGCCGTGGTCGGCGCCCCCGGCTTCGGACTCGCACCCGGTCCGGGCGCCTTGGAGGCCGACGGACTCGCCGCACCCCCCGGCGCTGACGGCGAGGCCGAACCAGAGGCGGACTCCCCCGGCTTCGGCTTCCCG
>NZ_JBXVPZ010000368.1:0-10003 GCF_057961495.1 Streptomyces sp. P5F9
CCGGGCACCTCTCCCGCATCCTCCGGAGTTCCCCGCAGCAGCTCCGTCAGCAACCGCACAGCCCCCCGTTTGTGCAACGGATCGTTGCCGTTGCCGCACTTGGGGGACTGGATGCAGGACGGGCAGCCGGCGTCGCATTCGCAGGAGGCGATGGCCTGGAGGGTGGCGGTGAGCCAGGCGTGGGCGGTGTGGAAGGCGCGTTCCGCGAAGCCCGCGCCGCCCGGGTGGCCGTCGTAGACGAAGACCGTGGGGAGCAGGGTGTCGGGGTGCAGGGGGACGGACACACCGCCGATGTCCCAGCGGTCGCAGGTGGCGAAGAGGGGGAGCATGCCGATCGAGGCGTGTTCGGCGGCGTGGAGGGCGCCGCCGAGGATCTCGGGGTTGATGCGGGCGGCGTCGAGTTGGTCCTCGGTGACCGTCCACCAGACCGCGCGGGTGCGGAGGGTGCGAGGGGGGAGGTCGAGTTTTGACTCGCCCAGGACTTCGCCGGTGATGACACGTCTGCGGAGGAAGGAGACGACCTGGTTGGTGACTTCGACAGAGCCGTAGCACAACCGGCCCTGGCCCCAGGGGATTTCGACATCCGTCTCCAGGACGGAGATCGCCGTGGTGTCGCGGGCGACCGTCGAATAGGGCGGGTTGGCCTCCTCGACCAGGGCCACCGAGTCCTCCAGATCCAGGGAACGCACCAGGTACGTGCGGCCCTGATGGAGGTGGACCGCGCCCTCGTGGACGGTCGTGTGGGAGGCGGCCTCGTCGACCGTGCCCAGGAGGCGGCCCGTGCCGTTCTCGACGATCTGGACCGGGTTTCCGCCCCCGCCGCGGATGTCGGTGAGGTCGGCGGCCCGCTCGCGGCGCGTCCAGTGCCAGGCCTTCGCCCGGCGGCGGAGCAGCTTCGCGGCCTCCAGCTGCGGGAGCAGGTCCGCCGTCGCCGGGCCGAAGAGGTCCAAGTCCTCGTCGGTGAGCGGGAGTTCGGCTGCCGCCGCGCACAGGTGCGGGGCCAGGACGTACGGGTTGTCCGGGTCCAGGACCGTGGACTCCACCGGCTGGTCGAACAGGGCCTCCGGGTGGTGGACGAGGAACGTGTCCAGGGGGTCGTCGCGGGCCACCAGGATGGCGAGCGCTCCCCGGCCGGAGCGTCCGGCGCGGCCCGCCTGCTGCCAGAGGGAGGCGCGGGTGCCCGGGTAGCCGGCGATGAGTACGGCGTCCAACCCGGAGACGTCGATGCCGAGTTCGAGGGCGGTGGTGGCGGCGAGGCCGAGCAACTCGCCGGAGTGGAGGGCGCGTTCGAGGGCGCGGCGTTCCTCGGGGAGGTAGCCGCCGCGGTAGGCGGCGACCCGGCGGGCCAGCGAGCGGTCGACCTCGGCGAGGCGTTCCTGGGCGATCAGCGCGATCAGCTCGGCGCCGCGCCGGGACCGTACGAAGGCCACCGAGCGGACGCCCTGGACGGCGAGGTCGGTGAGGAGGTCGGCCGTCTCGGCGGTGGCCGTGCGGCGAACGGGTGCGCCCTTCTCGCCGTGCAGTTCGGTGAGCGGGGGTTCCCAGAGCGCGAACACCAGTTCACCGCGGGGCGATGCGTCGTCGGCGACCTCGACCACCGGGAGGCCGGTGAGGCGGCGGGCGGCGACCGAGGGCTCGGCGGCGGTGGCGGAGGCGAGGAGGAAGACGGGGGAGGAGCCGTAGCGGGCGCAGAGACGGCGCAGGCGGCGGAGCACCTGGGCGACGTGGGAGCCGAAGACGCCCCGGTAGGTGTGGCACTCGTCGATGACGACGTACTTCAGGGACTTCAGGAAGGAGGACCAGCGCGGGTGCGAGGGCAATATGCCGCGGTGGAGCATGTCGGGGTTGGTCAGGACGTAGTTGGCGTACTGGCGGACCCACTCGCGCTCTTCGAACGGAGTGTCGCCGTCGTACACGGCTGGGCGAACGGCATTGCCCAGAGGTTGTGAAAGTTCCTTCACGGAGCGGAGCTGGTCCGCTGCCAGGGCTTTTGTGGGCGCCAGGTAGAGCGCGGTGGTGCCGCGGCCGTTCGGCGCCTCGGAGCCGTCGAGGAGCGCGGAGAGGACCGGTACCAGATAAGCCAGCGACTTGCCCGAGGCGGTGCCTGTGGCAACGATCACTGACTCGCCGTCGAGGGCGTGCTCGGCGGCCTGTGCCTGGTGGGCCCAGGGGTGTTCGATGCCCGTTTCCTGGACGGTGGCGATCACCTCGGCGCGAATCCGGTCAGGCCAGACGGCATGGCGGCCCTCGCGCGGGGGCAAGTGCTCCGTATGAGTGATGCGCGAAGCCCGGCTCGGTCCCGACGCCAGCCGGTCCAGAACCGTGCTCGGCGAGAGGCCGGACACGGGGTCCGCCGAGGGGCGATCGGTTCGCTGATTCTTGGCCATCGGCACCGAGTGTGTCACTGGCGTGACGGACAATGGAGCCAAGGCGTCGTGCACGCCCTGCGGTAAGTGATTGAATGCCATCGCGGCTGGCGAACCGTCCTGGGGGCTCTGCCGAGGTGTCCCATGGGATGACCGCTCGATAGCAAGGTGCTGGAGGATCCGTGGACCTGTCCCTGTCGACCCGTACCGTCGGCGATCGTACGGTCGTCGAGGTCGGTGGCGAAATCGACGTATATACCGCGCCCAAGTTGCGCGAACAGCTGGTCGAGCTGGTGAACGACGGGAGTTTCCATCTCGTCGTGGACATGGAGGGAGTCGACTTCCTCGACTCCACCGGGCTCGGTGTGCTGGTCGGCGGCCTGAAGCGGGTGCGTGCCCACGAGGGCTCGCTGCGCCTGGTCTGCAACCAGGAGCGCATTCTGAAGATCTTCCGTATCACCGGCCTCACCAAGGTGTTCCCGATTCACACCTCGGTCGAGGAAGCGGTGGCGGCCACCGACTGACCGACCGTTCCGGGAGCGGCGTGTGACCGCTCCCCGATCGGCCGTATAGACGACCGGTGGACCGGGCTTTCGGCGGCCCGGCCCTCCGACAGCACGCCCGTAGTCCCGAGGGGGATGCATGGCCACCGTTGAACTCCGCTTCAGCGCGCTGCCCGAGCACGTCAGGACCGCCCGACTGGTGGCGGCAGCGGTGGCGCGCAGGGCCGGAGTGGACGAGGCCGTACTCGACGAGGTCAGACTCGCCGTGGGTGAGGCCTGCACCCGTGCCGTCGGGCTGCACCAGAGCAGTGGGATCACCGCCCCGGTGAAGGTGCTGCTGATCGAGGAGGAGAAGCAGTTCTCCATCGAGGTCGGCGACGAGGCACCACGTTCGGCTCCCGGCGACAAGGCGCCCGGGTCTCTGGGCGACGATCCGGACGCGGAGACCGAGGAGGACGAGATGGGCCTCGCTGTCATCAGCGGGCTCGTCGACGACGTCGAGGTCACCGCGGGGGAGCACGGCGGATCGATCCGTATGACCTGGCCGACGACCCCGCCGGCCACGACGCTTTCCTGAAGAAACGCCGCACACCACAGCCGAAGGGCCCTGCTGAGCAGGGCCCTTCGGCATTTCCGGAAGAGTTCCGCGACCGCGTACCGGTTCGTACCCGTGGGGCGAAAGAATTCGTGAATCAATTCACGATCAATGCGGATCGACGTCCCGATCATCGCTTCGATCGGCGCCCCGGTAATGTGATCAAGCGTCAATGCTTTTAAGGCATTACTATGCGAAGGCCAATTCCGTTTGCCGCGCTCTGTTTTGATCAGGTTCCGGTACCTACAATCCGTCCACATCTTGAGCTCAGCACAGGCGTCAAGGAGGACGAATGGCGGGGCTTTCTACCCCTCAGCAGTTTGATCACCCCACAACCTTCGCAGCAGCAGTTCTGACCGACGACAACCGCATCCTCGTGATGGTGATCGGCTTCGTCGCACTGGCGGCGCTGGTGGTCGCGGGCATCCTGGTCCGCGAGGTCCTCGCGGCCGGCGAGGGCACCGACAGCATGAAGAAGATCGCGGCAGCGGTCCAGGAGGGCGCGAACGCCTATCTGGGACGGCAGTTGCGCACGGTCGGCGTATTCGCCGTGATCGTTTTCTTCCTGCTTCTGCTGCTTCCCGCGGACGACTGGAATCAGCGCGCCGGACGATCGATCTTCTTCCTGATCGGCGCGGTGTTCTCGGCGACCACCGGCTATATCGGCATGTGGCTCGCCGTACGCAGTAATGTCCGTGTCGCCGCGGCGGCCCGGGAAGCGACCCCGGCCGAGGGTGAGCCGGAAAAGGATCTCACCGCCGTTTCGCACAAAGCAATGAAGATCGCTTTCCGCACGGGCGGCGTCGTCGGCATGTTCACGGTGGGGCTCGGTCTGCTGGGCGCCTCGTGCGTGGTGCTGGTGTACGCGGCCGACGCGCCCAAGGTGCTGGAGGGCTTCGGCCTCGGTGCCGCCCTCATCGCCATGTTCATGCGTGTGGGCGGCGGCATCTTCACCAAGGCCGCCGACGTCGGCGCCGACCTGGTCGGCAAGGTCGAGAAGGGCATCCCGGAGGACGATCCGCGCAATGCCGCGACCATCGCCGACAACGTGGGCGACAACGTCGGCGACTGCGCGGGCATGGCGGCCGACCTCTTCGAGTCGTACGCCGTGACGCTGGTCGCCGCGCTGATCCTCGGCAAGGCCGCCTTCGGCGACTCCGGGCTCGCCTTCCCGCTGCTCGTGCCGGCGATCGGTGTGATCACCGCCATGATCGGCATCTTCGCGGTGGCACCACGCCGGTCCGACCGCAGCGGCATGTCCGCGATCAACCGGGGTTTCTTCATCTCCGCGGTGATCTCGCTCGTACTGGTGGCGGTCGCGGTCTTCGTCTACCTGCCGTCGTCGTACGCCGACCTCGACGGCGTCACCGACGCGGCGATCAGGGCCAAGGACGGCGATCCGCGGATCCTCGCGCTCGTCGCCGTGGCCATCGGCATCGTGCTCGCCGCGCTGATCCAGCAGCTGACCGGCTACTTCACCGAGACCAACCGCCGTCCCGTGATGGACATCGGCAAGACCTCGCTCACCGGCCCGGCCACCGTCATCCTCGCCGGGATCTCGCTGGGCCTCGAATCGGCCGTCTACACCGCCCTGTTGATCGGTCTCGCCGTCTACGGGGCGTTCCTGCTCGGCGGTGCCTCGATCATGCTGGCGCTGTTCGCGGTGGCGCTGGCCGGTACCGGTCTGCTCACCACGGTCGGTGTGATCGTCGCCATGGACACCTTCGGACCGGTCTCCGACAACGCGCAGGGCATCGCCGAGATGTCCGGCGACGTCGAGGGCGCGGGCGCGCAGGTGCTCACCAACCTGGACGCGGTGGGCAACACCACCAAGGCCATCACGAAGGGCATCGCCATCGCCACCGCCGTCCTGGCGGCGTCGGCGCTCTTCGGGTCGTACCGGGACGCGATCGTCACCGCCGCCAACGACGTCGGCGAGAAGGTCTCGGGACCGGGCGCGCCACTCAACCTGATGATGGACATCTCCCAGCCCAACAACCTGGTGGGCCTCATCGTCGGCGCCGCGGTCGTCTTCCTCTTCTCGGGTCTGGCGATCAACGCGGTCTCGCGGTCCGCGGGGGCCGTGGTCTACGAGGTGCGGCGGCAGTTCCGCGAGCACCCCGGGATCATGGACTACACCGAGACACCGGAGTACGGCCGCGTCGTCGACATCTGCACCAAGGACGCGCTGCGTGAGCTGGCCACGCCCGGTCTGCTCGCCGTGCTCACGCCGATCGCGGTCGGGTTCACGCTCGGCGTCGGCGCGCTCGGCTCGTTCCTCGCGGGCGCGATCGGCACCGGCACGCTGATGGCGGTCTTCCTCGCGAACTCGGGCGGTGCCTGGGACAACGCGAAGAAACTCGTCGAGGACGGCAACCACGGCGGCAAGGGCAGCGAGGCCCATGCCGCCACGGTGATCGGCGACACGGTCGGCGACCCGTTCAAGGACACCGCGGGGCCGGCCATCAACCCGCTGCTGAAGGTGATGAACCTCGTCGCGCTGCTCATCGCGCCCGCGGTCATCAAGTTCAGCTACGGCGACGACAAGAACATCGGGGTGCGCATTACGATCTCGGTGCTCGCGTTCCTCGTGATCGCCGTCTCCGTGTACATCTCCAAGCGGCGCGGGATCGCCGTGGGGGACGACGGCGACGACGCCGACCGGACGGCCAAGTCGGCGGATCCGGCGGTCGTTTCGTAGGCGGTCCTACGGGGCCCGGCTCAAGGGTCCTACGAGGCTCGGCTCAACGGGCGGGCGGGTGGCGCGAGTTGTGGGCGCCACCCGCCCGTTCTGTCTGTGTTCAGACCTCCGCCGTGAGCCTTCTCTCGCTTGGTGCAAATGGCTTCAAAAGGTCTCCTATCGGACCTTAGGCCCGGAGGTGCGGCCCGTCCGCCGTGTATGTTCCGGGGCCGAGAGCCATGGAAGGGACCAATCCGGTGAACAAGAAGCTCGCGGCCGCACTGTCCGGCGGTGCGGTACTGGTACTGGGGCTGTCGGGATGCGGCGGCAGCGGCGACGACAGCGACGCCAAGCTGGACGCCTGGGCCAAGCAGGTCTGCGTCGCGGTGCAGCCGCAGGCGAAGAAGATCGAGGCCGCCAACACGGCGATCCAGAAGGAGACCTCGGACAACAGCACCCCGGAAGAGGTTCAGAAGACCGACTCGCAGGCATTCCAGGACATGTCCGACGCCTACAAGGCGATCGGGGCCGCCGTGAACACCGCCGGGGCACCGGACGTCGACAAGGGCGCGAAGAAGCAGCAGGACGCGGTCAAGGAGCTCAACGACATCTCCGCGTCGTACGCCACCCTGAAGACGCAGGTGGACGCTCTCAACACCAAGGACCAGGCCAAGTTCGCGGACGGCCTCAAGGGCATCGCGACCTCACTGGACAAGCTCAGCACGAGCGGGAACGACGCCCTGAAGACCCTCGAAGAGGGCGATGTCGGCAAGGCGATGACCAAGCAGGAGGCCTGCAAGACGGCGACTCCGGTGGCTTCGTCGTCGGCGGCCTGATTGTTTCAGTTGCTGAAAGATGCCCCGGTACGCGTGCGTGCCGGGGCCTTCGCCTGTGCGCGGGGCCGTGTCGGTCGGTGCCGCGCGGGTTGTCGGTGGGAGCGGCCACAATGGGGGTGTGAGTAACTCCACCCTGTCCACCCTGCCCGCATCCGACCGCCCGGAGGTCGCCGCCGGGCTCCGGGACGCCCTGCTCGGCGCCGCCTTCACCGCCGACGGACTGCTCGAACTGCTCGGCGCCCCCGCGTACGCGGCGCTGGCCCGCAGCGAGACCGTGCCGGCCCTCCGGGCGACCAGAGGCGACACCCCGTTGGAGACGCTGGTCCGGTTGTTCCTGCTCCAACAGCCCGTGCCGCACGCACGCGTGGCCGACGTCCTGCCCGTCGCCGCGTGCGTGGAGAGCGGGTGGCTGGTCTCCGTCGGCACCGACGAGATCGCCGCGACCGTGGACGTACGGCCGTACGGCGGGCCCGACGGCGAGGACTGGTTCATCGTGTCCGACCTGGGGTGCGCGGTCGGCGGGGCCGGCGGGATCGGCAGCCGGGACGAAGGCGTCGTCCTCGGGGTGGGCGGCGCGTCCACCACGCTCGCGGGGATCACCGTACGGACGCCGGTCTCCGCCGCGCTCGACCTCGGCACCGGGTCCGGCATCCAGGCGCTGCACGCGGCCCGGCACGCCACGCGCGTGACGGCCACCGACCTCAACCCCCGTGCCCTGCACATCACCGCGCTCACTCTCGCGCTGTCCGGAGCGCCGGCCGCCGACCTCCGCGAGGGCTCGCTCTTCGAGCCGGTCCGGGACGACGAGACGTACGAACTCATCGTGTCCAACCCGCCGTTCGTGATCTCGCCGGGTGCCCGGCTGACCTACCGCGACGGCGGGATGGGCGGGGACGATCTGTGCCGGTCGCTCGTTCAGCAGGCGGGCGACCGCCTGCGCGAGGGCGGGTTCGCGCAGTTCCTCGCCAACTGGCAGCACGTGGAGGGGGAGGACTGGCAGGACCGGCTGCGCTCGTGGGTGCCGCGCGGGTGCGACGCCTGGATCGTGCAGCGCGAGGTCCAGGACGTCACGCAGTACGCCGAGTTGTGGCTCAGGGACGCGGGCGACCACCAGGGCGACACGGCCGCGTACGAGGCGCTCTACGACGCGTGGCTCGACGAGTTCGAGGCACGCAAGGTCAAGGCCGTCGGCTTCGGCTGGATCACGCTGCGCAGGACGGGGTCCGACGCGCCCTCGATCACCGTCGAGGAGTGGCCGCACCCGGTCGAGCAGCCGCTCGGCGACACCGTGCGGGAGCACTTCGACCGCGTCGACTATCTGCGCGCCCACGACGACGCGGCCCTGCTCGCCGCCCACTTCAGGCTCGCCCCCGAGATCATCCAGGAACAGGTCGGGCTGCCCGGCGCCGAGGACCCCGAGCACGTCGTGCTGCGCCAGCACCGCGGGATGCGCCGGGCGACCAAGGTCGACACGGTCGGCGCGGGCTTCGCCGGCGTCTGCGACGGCACGCTGAGCGCGGGCCGCATCCTGGACGCCATCGCCCAACTCGTGGGCGAGGACCCGGTTCTGCTCCGCGACCGGACACCGGCGCAGATCCGGCTGCTGGTGGAACAGGGGTTTCTGGAGCCGGTGGGGTGACTGGTGCCGAGGGCTGACCGACGCGGGCGAAGACCGGTAGCGGGCGGCTGACTGGCACGGGTGGCGGGCGGTTGCGGGTGGCCGACCGTTTTCCGAGGCTGGAGCGGGCCGGTTGCCCTCAGGCCGACTGGCCGCTCCTGGACGGGAGTTGGTGCCGGACGGGAGTTGGTACCGGCCGGGCGGTTGCTCCCGGTCGGCGCCCGCTTCTGCCGACCGGCTGCTCGCGGCGGCCGACCGCGACCCGGCCGCCGGTCTCTCACACCGCCGAACGTTCCTCCGGCTGGCCCGACCATCGCGCCGGTGCCCGCTCTGCCGTACGGTGCGCAGCCCCACCCCTGTCACGCCTGAGGCCTCCCCGCATCACTGGGCCGCAGGTGTCCTCATCCGGCGAGATTGTTCGGATCGGTGCGGAAAAGCCCTCTTGTCAGTGGCGGGTGCGAGGCTACTTTCGGAGACAGGTTCCACGCGTCCTCGGGGGAGGCGCGCCGTCTCGGGGGAGGCGTGATGGCCGGGGATACGACGGAACAGGGCGAGGGCAGCGTCGTCAACGGGCGCTACCGGCTGCTGCGCATGCTCGGCGCGGGCGGCATGGGGCGCGTATGGCTCGCGTACGACGAGGAGTTGGCCTGCGAGGTCGTCGTCAAGGAGATCGCGCTGCCGGATGCGTCGGGGGATGCCGGCGAGCGCGCGCAGCGCATCGCGCGGGCGCGCGCTGAGGCGCGGCACGCGGCCCGGTTGCGCGGCCATCCGCACGTGGCGACCGTGCACGACGTGGTGATTCACGAGGACCTGCCCTGGATCGTCATGGAGTACGTCCCCGACGGCGTCGACCTCCAGGCGGTCCTACGGCGTTCGGGCCCGCTGCCGCCCGCCCGGGTGGCCCGCATCGGGCTCGCCGTCCTCGACGCGCTCACCGCCGGGCACCGCATCGGCATCCTGCACCGGGATGTGAAACCGGCCAACATCCTTCTGGCACCGGACGCTTCGGGCGATCCGTACGCGCGCGTTCTACTCACCGACTACGGCATCGCCCTTCAGCCCGAGTCCCACGAACTCCACCTCACCGCCACCGCGGGCATCTTGGGCACGCCCGGCTGCCTGGCCCCGGAGCGAGCCCGCGGCGAGCCGCCCACCCCGGCCGCGGACCTGTTCTCCCTGGGCGCCACGCTGTACGCCGCCGTCGAGGGCCGCGGCCCGTTCGACCGCGACGGCGACTTCGCGACGCTCACGGCTCTGCTCGGCGAGGACCCGACACCGGCCGTCCGCGCGGGTGAACTGGCGCCCGTACTCCAGGGGTTGCTGGTCAAGGACCCGGCGTTGAGGTCGACGCCGGAGACTGCGGCGCGGGGGTTGGAGCGGGTGGGGCGACGGGTCGGCGCGGCAC
>NZ_JBXVPZ010000369.1:0-9988 GCF_057961495.1 Streptomyces sp. P5F9
GGTCGGGGTCAGGCCCAGGGCTCTTCCAGTCGTGCCTTGGCGGTCTGCTCGCGGCGGCCCGCTATCAGGCCGCCCGCCGCGCCCAGGGAGACCAGGCCCATCCCGGCCGCGGTCGCGATGCCCTTGACGCCGTCCATGGAGAGGTAGCAGAACGCGGCCACACCCCCGTTGAAGAGGAACAGGAACCACAGCGTCGACCGCTTCGACAGGAACGCCTTGATCTTCGGCTTCTTCGCGATGCGCGAGCCGGCCAGGAGGGAGACGGCGATACCGGTGTAGGCGGCGGCGTTCTTCGCCGTACCGTCCAGCACCGCCCCGGAGGCCGTGCTCGCGGCGAGGCCGCCGACGAAGAACGACCACAGCAGCAGGTTGGCGATGAACGACTTCACGGTGGCGAGCAGCGACTTCACGGGATTTCCTTCGGCGGGGATCGGAGGAGAGAGAGGGTGTTGTCTCTGGCCTCTACGATTCCGTCGCGGACTCGCCGTCACGAGGGACCGTTCTCCCGAATGCACGGTGTAGCGGGCTACACCGTGGGACGGGATCGGGGGATGAGGACGGGACGGGGGACGGTACGACGATGCCCCGCACCCCTTCAGCTAGGGGGCGGGGCATCGTCGTAGAAGACTGGCTGGTTACTTCACCGGCTGGGGCTCCGGGGCGTTCTCCGGTTCCGAGGTGCCTGCTGGGGGTTCGTCGTCCGACGGCTTCTTGACCGAGTCCAGGAGGAGCTGGGCCACGTCGACCACCTGGATCGATTCCTTGGCCTTGCCATCGTTCTTCTTGCCGTTGACCGAGTCGGTCAGCATCACGAGGCAGAAGGGGCAGGCCGTGGACACGATGTCCGGGTTCAGGGAGAGCGCTTCGTCGACGCGTTCGTTGTTGATGCGCTTGCCGATGCGCTCTTCCATCCACATGCGCGCGCCGCCGGCTCCGCAGCAGAAGCCGCGTTCCTTGTGGCGGTGCATCTCCTCGTTGCGCAGGCCGGGGACGCTGGCGATGATCTCGCGCGGGGGCGTGTAGATCTTGTTGTGGCGGCCCAGGTAGCAGGGGTCGTGGTAGGTGATGATGCCCTCGACCGGGGTGACCGGGACCAACTTGCCCTCGTCGACGAGGTGTTGGAGCAGCTGGGTGTGGTGGATGACCTCGTAGTCGCCGCCGAGCTGCGGGTACTCGTTGCCGATGGTGTTGAGGCAGTGCGGGCACGTTGCGACGATCTTCTTCGCCGACTTGGGTTTTGCCGACTCGACTACGACCTTGCCGTCGTCGTCCAGCTCCTCGCCGAACGCCATGTTCAGGGCCATGACGTTCTCCATGCCGAGCTCCTGGAACAGCGGCTCGTTGCCGAGCCTCCGTGCCGAGTCGCCCGTGCACTTCTCGTCGCCGCCCATGATCGCGAACTTGACGCCCGCGATGTGGAGGAGTTCCGCGAAGGCCTTCGTCGTCTTCTTCGCGCGGTCTTCCAACGCGCCGGCGCAGCCGACCCAGTACAGGTACTCGACCTCGGACAGGTCCTCGATGTCCTGGCCGACGACCGGGACCTCGAACTCGACCTCCTTGAGCCACTCCAGGCGCTGCTTCTTCGCCAGGCCCCAGGGGTTGCCCTTCTTCTCCAGGTTCTTCAGCATCGTCCCGGCCTCGGACGGGAACGCGCTCTCGATCATCACCTGGTAGCGGCGCATGTCGACGATGTGGTCGACGTGCTCGATGTCCACCGGGCACTGCTCCACGCACGCGCCGCAGGTGGTGCAGGACCACAGGACGTCCGGGTCGATGACGCCGTTTTCTTCGAGAGTGCCGATCAGGGGGCGCTCGGCCTCGGCCAGGGCGGCGGCGGGGACGCCTGCGAGCTGCTCCTCCGTGGCCTTCTCCTCGCCCTCCATGGACTTGCCGCCGCCCGCCAGCAGGTACGGCGCCTTGGCGTGGGCGTGGTCCCGGAGGGACATGATCAGGAGCTTCGGGGAGAGCGGCTTGCCCGTGTTCCAGGCCGGGCACTGCGACTGGCAGCGGCCGCACTCCGTGCACGTGGAGAAGTCCAGCAGGCCCTTCCAGGAGAACTGCTCGACCTGGGAGACGCCGAAGACGTCGTCGTCCCCCGGGTCGGTGAAGTCGATCGGCTTGCCGCCCGACGTCATCGGGAGCAGGGCGCCGAGGGACGTCTCGCCGGTCGCGTTCCGCTTGAACCAGATGTTCGGGAAGGCCAGGAAACGGTGCCAGGCCACGCCCATGTCCGTCTTCAGGGCGACCGTGATCATCCAGATGAAGGAGGTCGCGATCTTCACGCCGGCGAAGAGGTACGTGAGGTTCTGGAGCGTGGAGACGTCCAGGTGCCGCAGGGCCGAGACCACGGGGTACGAGATGAAGAAGGACGCCTCGTAGGCGTCGACGTGGTGCTGGGCCCCCTCAAGGGCGTGCAGCATGAAGATGCAGACGCCGACGATGAGGATGACGGCCTCGACGAAGTACGCCTGGCCGAAGTTCGAGCCGGCGAAGCGGGACTTGCGGCCCGGGCGGTTCGGCTTGCTCAGCTGGCGGATCACGATCAGGGCGAGGATGCCGAGGACCGTCATCGTGCCGATGAACTCGACGAAGACGTTGTACGGCGCCCATTCGCCGATGACCGGCAGCAGCCAGTCGGCCTGGAAGAGCTGGCCGATGGCGTTGACGATCGTCAGCAGCAGTGAGAAGAAGCCCACCGCCACGAACCAGTGCGCGACGCCGACGACACCCCAGCGGTTCATCCGGGTGTGGCCGAGGAACTCCTTGGCCACGGTGACGGTGCGCTGGACGGGCTCGTCGGTGCGGGTGCCCGCCGGCACGTTCTGGCCGAGTCGCATGAAGGTGTAGATCTGGAGGACGGCGCGGGCGAACAGCGCCACACCGACCACGATCAGAACCAGCGACACGATGATCGCGGCGAGTTGCATTTCAGGGCTCCTCGGGCCTGCGAGGGGTCATGGCATCACCGCTCAGCACATTACTAAGCGGTAACTTAATCGGTTCGACCGAGACTACCCCTATCTTGCGTCGCACTGTAGCCAGCCGTGCGGTGATGTGTGTCGCTGAGGGTCACCTAAAAAGACCTGCTCCGGGCTTGTTCCCAAGCTTGTTACGGTCTGATCGTGTTATTCGTACTGAATTGGTACATTTGCGTCTAATTTGGATTCGTGCTCTACGGGATTCTCGCCGCCACGACCGCCCTGCTCCTCGCCGCCGTCCTCGCCGCACTGCTCCGGGTGCCCGCCCTCAAGGCCGGCCTCGTCGACCGGCGGCGCCGGACGCGACCGGTGCCGCTGCTCGGGGGACTGGCCGTCGTGCTCGCCGTCGTATCGGTGACCTGGGCGTGCGACTGGACCGGCGTCGCCCCCCTCGGTGACGGGGTCGGCGGACTGCTGGGCGCCGGGTCCGCCGTGGCCGCGCTCGGGCTCGTCGCCGATGTGTGGCGGCTGAAGACGCGGTTCCTCGTCCTCGGTACGGCTGTCGCGGCGGCCTGCGTCGTGCCGTACGGGGAGATCGGGGTGCCCGGCGGGCTGCTGGCGGCGGTCTGGATCGTGTTCGTCGCCGGTGCCTTCAAGGGGCTCGATCACGCGGACGGGCTCGCCGGGACCGTGGGGGTGGTCACCGCCTTCGGGGTCGGGGCCTGTGCCGCGATGGAAGTGATGGACGGGTTCGCGGTGTTGCTGAGTGTGCTGGCCGCCGCGCTCACCGGGTTCCTGATGCACAACTGGTATCCCGCGCGGATCGCGCTCGGCGCGTGCGGGTCGCTGTTCACGGGGTTCGTGCTCGCCTCGGCCGCCGTGGTCACGCAGGTGGGGCGCGGGTTCGCGTCCAGTGCGGGGGTGTTGTTCGCGCTGACCGCGGTTGCCAGTGCCGATGCCGTACTGGTGCTGCTGTCGCGACGGCTGGCCGGGCGGGCGTTGTTGCGGGGCGGGCCCGATCATCTCGCCCATCGGCTGCGGCGGTTGGGGCTCACTCCGCAGGGAGCGGTGGTGGTCCTGGGGATCGGCGGGTTCTCCGGAGTGCTCGTCGGGGTGCTCGTGCACAACGGGTGGGTCGGCGAATCCGCCGTCGTGTGGGTGGCGGGTGCGGCCCTGGTCGTCGTGTTCGGACTGCTTAAAGTCACTGTCTACGGGGTGCGGCGTGCCGCGTCCACGCAGGTCAGAGGCCAGTTGCGTGTAAGGAACGGATAAGAGTTGAGCCTGGTCGACTCAGCTCTGTTGACCCAGCGGTGAGTGTCGTGCACACTTGAGTCCGTTCCACTCAAGTCATTGCTGGAGGAATCAACCATGGCACGTGCGGTCGGCATCGACCTGGGCACGACTAACTCCGTCGTCAGCGTTCTTGAAGGCGGCGAGCCCACCGTCATCACCAACGCAGAGGGCGCCAGGACCACGCCGTCCGTCGTCGCCTTCGCCAAGAACGGCGAGGTGCTCGTCGGAGAGGTGGCCAAGCGCCAGGCGGTCACGAACGTTGACCGGACCATCCGTTCCGTGAAGCGCCACATGGGCACGGACTGGAAGATCGAGCTCGACGGGAAGAACTTCAACCCGCAGCAGATGAGCGCCTTCATCCTGCAGAAGCTGAAGCGCGACGCCGAGGCCTACCTGGGCGAGAAGGTCACGGACGCGGTCATCACCGTCCCGGCCTACTTCAACGACTCCGAGCGCCAGGCGACGAAGGAGGCCGGCGAGATCGCGGGCCTGAACGTCCTGCGCATCGTGAACGAGCCGACCGCCGCCGCGCTGGCGTACGGCCTCGACAAGGACGACCAGACGATCCTCGTCTTCGACCTCGGTGGCGGCACCTTCGACGTGTCCCTCCTGGAGATCGGCGACGGCGTCGTCGAGGTGAAGGCCACGAACGGCGACAACCACCTCGGTGGTGACGACTGGGACCAGCGGGTCGTCGACTACCTGGTGAAGCAGTTCGCGTCCGGCCACGGCGTGGACCTGGGCAAGGACAAGATGGCCCTCCAGCGTCTGCGCGAGGCTGCCGAGAAGGCCAAGATCGAGCTGTCCAGCTCCACCGAGACCTCGATCAACCTGCCCTACATCACGGCGTCCGCCGAGGGCCCGCTGCACCTGGACGAGAAGCTCACCCGGGCCCAGTTCCAGCAGCTGACGGCCGACCTCCTGGAGCGCTGCAAGACGCCGTTCCACAACGTCATCAAGGACGCCGGCATCTCCATCAACGAGATCGACCACGTCGTCCTCGTCGGTGGCTCCACCCGTATGCCGGCCGTCGCGGAGATCGTGCGCGAGCTGACCGGCGGCAAGGACGCCAACAAGGGCGTCAACCCGGACGAGGTCGTCGCCATCGGCGCGTCCCTCCAGGCCGGTGTCCTCAAGGGTGAGGTCAAGGACGTCCTGCTCCTCGACGTGACCCCGCTGTCCCTCGGCATCGAGACCAAGGGCGGCATCATGACCAAGCTGATCGAGCGGAACACGACGATCCCGACCAAGCGGTCCGAGATCTTCACCACCGCCGAGGACAACCAGCCCTCCGTGCAGATCCAGGTCTACCAGGGCGAGCGCGAGATCGCGGCGTACAACAAGAAGCTCGGGATGTTCGAGCTGACCGGTCTGCCGCCGGCCCCGCGCGGTGTCCCGCAGATCGAGGTCTCCTTCGACATCGACGCCAACGGCATCATGCACGTCACGGCCAAGGACCTCGGCACCGGCAAGGAGCAGAAGATGACCGTCACCGGCGGCTCCTCGCTGCCGAAGGACGAGGTCGACCGCATGCGCCAGGAGGCCGAGCAGTACGCGGACGAGGACCACCGTCGCCGCGAGGCCGCCGAGTCCCGCAACCAGGGCGAGCAGCTCGTCTACCAGACGGAGAAGTTCCTCAAGGACAACGAGGACAAGGTCCCCGGCGAGGTCAAGACCGAGGTCGAGGCCGCCGTAGAGGAGCTGAAGGCCGCGCTCAAGGGCGAGGACACCGCCGAGATCCGCACCGCCACCGAGAAGGTCGCCGCGGTCTCGCAGAAGGTCGGCCAGGCCATGTACGCCGACGCCCAGGCCACGCAGGCCGCGGGCGGCGACGCCCCGGGTGCCGAGGCGCCCAAGGCGGACGACGACGTGGTGGACGCCGAGATCGTGGACGACGAGCGCAAGGACGGTGCCGCGTGACGGAGGAGACCCCGGGCTTCGACGAGAAGCCTGATGTCCCTTCCGGCGCCACCCCCGACGACGCCGAGCCGCAGGCCGCCTCCCCCTCCAGCAGTGGGGAGGGGGCGGCCCCGGCAGGGGACGCAAGCGCACAGATCGCCGGTCTGACGGCCCAGCTGGACCAGGTGCGCAAGGCGCTCGAAGAGCGCACCGCGGACCTCCAGCGGCTCCAGGCCGAGTTCCAGAACTACCGCCGCCGGGTCGAGCGGGACCGCATCGCGGTCAAGGAGATCGCCGTGGCGAACCTCCTGACCGAGCTGATGCCCACGCTCGACGACATCGGCCGCGCGCGGGAACACGGTGAACTCGTCGGCGGTTTCAAGTCGGTGGCGGAGTCGCTGGAGACCGCCGCGGCGAAGATGGGACTGCAGCAGTTCGGCAAGGAGGGCGAGCCCTTCGATCCGACGATCCACGAGGCCCTGATGCACTCGTACGCGCCGGACGTCACGGAGACGACCTGCGTGGCGATCCTTCAGCCCGGGTATCGCATCGGCGAGCGCACCATCCGCCCCGCGCGGGTGGCGGTCGCGGAGCCGCAGCCCGGCGCCGCGCAGACCGGCAAGGCGGAGTCCTCGGACGCCGCCGAGACCGCGGACGACGACAAGGAGAGCGGTGGCCCGGACGAGGGCTGACATCGCACCCCACGGGACCCGCAAGGGGAGTAGCACCAAAGGAAAGGAGGGACGTCGAGGATGAGCACCAAGGACTTCATCGAGAAGGACTACTACAAGGTCCTCGGCGTCCCCAAGGACGCCACCGAGGCCGAGATCAAGAAGGCGTACCGGAAGCTCGCCCGCGAGTTCCACCCGGACGCCAACAAGGGCAACGCCAAGGCCGAGGAGCGCTTCAAGGAGATCTCCGAGGCCAACGACATCCTCGGTGACCCCAAGAAGCGCAAGGAGTACGACGAGGCCCGCGCACTGTTCGGCAACGGCGGCTTCCGCCCGGGGCCGGGCGGCGCGGGCGGCGGCAACTTCAACTTCGACCTGGGCGACCTCTTCGGAGGCGGCGCCCAGGGCGGCGGCGCCGGGGGAGCCGGCGGCTTCGGCGGCGGGATCGGTGACGTCTTCGGGGGCCTGTTCAACCGCGGCGGCACGGGCACGACCCGTACGCAGCCGAGGCGCGGCCAGGACATCGAGTCCGAGGTCACGCTCAGCTTCACGGAGGCCATCGAAGGGGCCACGGTCCCGCTGCGGATGTCCTCGCAGCAGCCCTGCAAGGCCTGTTCGGGCACCGGCGACAAGAACGGCACACCGCGCGTGTGCCCGACCTGCGTCGGCACCGGTCAGGTCGCGCGCGGCTCCGGCGGCGGCTTCTCGCTCACGGACCCGTGCCCGGACTGCAAGGGCCGGGGCCTGATCGCCGAGCACCCGTGCATCGAGTGCAAGGGCAGCGGGCGCGCCAAGTCGTCCCGGACCATGCAGGTCCGGATCCCCGCAGGGGTCACGGACAGCCAGCGCATCCGGCTCCGCGGCAAGGGCGCACCGGGTGAACGGGGCGGTCCCGCAGGCGACTTGTACGTCATGGTGCACGTCGACGCGCACCCCGTGTTCGGCCGCAAGGACGACAACCTCACGGTGACGGTCCCGGTGACGTTCGCCGAGGCGGCACTGGGCGGCGAGGTCAGGGTGCCCACCCTGGGCGGGCCCCCGGTGACGCTGAAGCTGCCCCCGGGCACGCCCAACGGCCGGACGATGCGCGCCCGCGGCAAGGGCGCGGTCCGCAAGGACGGCACCCGGGGCGATCTCCTCGTCACGGTCGAGGTGAGTGTCCCGAAGGACGTCACGGGGAATGCTCGTGACGCACTGGAGGCGTATCGAGAGGCGACCGCGGGCGAGGACCCGCGGGCGGAGCTGTTCCAGGCCGCGAAGGGAGCATGAGAGTGATGGACGGCCGTCGACGCAACCCGTACGAGCTGACCGAGGAGACCCCGGTCTACGTCATCTCGGTGGCGGCCCAGCTCTCCGGCCTGCACCCGCAGACGCTGCGCCAGTACGACCGCCTCGGCCTGGTCTCCCCGGACCGCACGGCCGGGCGCGGACGGCGCTACTCGGCCCGCGACATCGAACTGCTGCGCACCGTCCAGCAGTTGTCGCAGACCGAGGGCATCAACCTGGCCGGCATCAAGCGCATCATCGAGCTGGAGAACCAGGTCGTCGCGCTCCAGCAGCGCGTCGCCGAGCTCCAGTCGGCGGTCGAGGGCGCGGCGGCCACGATGCAGCAGCGCGAGGCCGCGGTGCACGCGTCGTACCGGCGCGACCTGGTCCCGTACCAGGAGGTCCAGCAGACCAGCGCGCTGGTGGTGTGGCGGCCGAAGCGGCAGCAGTCCTCGGACTGACGTCCACGTACACGTGAAGGGGCCCGGAGACCGATGTCTCCGGGCCCCTTCACGTGTACGTCTCGCGGGCGCGGAACTCGTCGCGGCGGCACATGGCCGTTGCCGATCAGGACTTGTGAAGACGGGAGTTGGTTGTGCTTATCTTTGCCCGTTCATGAACTCCCGTTGAGTGGAGGGTCCGTAAAGAGCGTTTGGATGGGGTTCCGCAGCATCTCCACATACCAAACGGAACGTGGCGTTGCCATCTCGTTAAGTAGTTCCGCTTGACGCCGGTGGTCGCGGCCGCGTTGGCTTTTCAGTCACCTGGGTCGCAATGCTGCACCCACGTCCGCACGGCACCAGAAGTGAGCACCCAATGCGTCGTATCGCCATATCCGTGGCCGCGTCCTCGCTGGCCCTCCCCCTGGCCGCCTGTGGCGTGCTCAACTCGTCGGGGAGCAGCACGGACGCGACTCCCGCGAAGGGCAACGACATCACGGTGGGGGTGCTCATGCCGGAGAAGACGAACACGCGGTACGCGGAGTTCGACTACCCGATCATGAAGGCGAAGATCCAGGAACTCACCTCGAACAAGGGCAAGGCCGAGTACGCGAACGCCGGCGGCGTCGCGGCCACGCAGGACAAGCAGATGCAGAAGATGATCGACGAGAAGGTCGACATCATCGTGCTCGACGCCGTCGACTCGCACGCCATCCGGACCATGGTGAAGAAGGCCAAGACCGCCGGCATCCCGGTCATCGCCTACGACCGGCTGGCCGAGGGCCCGATCGACGCGTACGTCTCCTTCGACGGCGAACTCGTCGGCGAGGTGCAGGGCCGCTCCCTGGTCGAGGCGCTGGGCAGCAACGTGGACACCTCCGACAAGATCGTCATGATCAACGGCTCGCCGACCGACCCCAACGCCGCGGTGTTCAAGGGCGGGGCGCTGTCCGAGTTGCAGGGCAAGGTGACGATCGCCGAGAGCTACAACACCAAGGCCTGGGACCCGGACATCGCCCAGAAGGAGATGACCGAGGCGATCGGCAAGCTCGGCAAGAACAACATCGCCGCGGTGTACTCCGCCAACGACGCGATGGCCGGCGGCATCATCAAGGCCCTGAAGGCGTCGGGCCTGACGAAGATCCCGCCCGTCACCGGCCAGGACGCCGAACTCACCGCCGTGCAGCGGATCGTCACCGGCGAGCAGTACATGAGCGTCTACAAGCCGTACCCCGACCTCGCCGAGGCCGCCGCGAAGATCGCGGTCGCCAAGGTCCAGGGCAGGGACATCGAGTTCGACGCCCTGACCCGTGACACGGTCGACAGCCCCACGAACAAGAAGATCCCCTCGCAGCTGGTGTCCGTGGTCGCGCTGACGAAGGACAACATCAAGACGACGGTGGTCGCGGACGGGATCTACAAGATCTCCGACATCTGCACGGCCGACTACAAGTCGGCGTGCTCGGTCATCGGGCTGAAGTAGGGCGGCGGCGGGGGCAGG
>NZ_JBXVPZ010000370.1:0-9972 GCF_057961495.1 Streptomyces sp. P5F9
GGTGGGATGCGTGGGTCGGGTGTACTGGTTGGCCGGGCGGGGGAGGCCGTAGCGCTCCCGGAGGGTGGTGCGCGGGCCGTACTCCGTGCGGAGCAGGCCGCGGGCGCGGAGGAGCGGGACGACGTGGTCGACGAACGCGTCGAGGCCGGACGGCAGGACCGCGGGCATGATGTTGAAGCCGTCGGCCGCGCCCTGCGTGAACCAGGACTCGATCGCGTCGGCGACCTGCTCCGGCGTACCGGCGAAGGTGAGGTGCCCGCGTCCGCCACCGAGCCGGCCGATCAGCTGCCGTACGGTCAGCCGGTCCCGGCGGGCCAGTTCGACGACGAGCGTGTAGCGGCTCTTCGCGCCCTCGATGGCGTCCTCGGGCGGGAGGTCGGCGGGGAGCGGGGCGTCCAACTGCAGGGTGTTGGAGGGCAGTTGGAGGAGTCGCTCCAAGTGGTCCACGCCGTGCGTGTACACGATGTGGTCCTCCAGCAGCCGCTCGTTCGCGCGTGCCTCGGCCTCCGTCGAGCCGAGCACCGGGACGATGCCGGGCAGCACCTTGATGTGCTCGGGGTCCCGACCGGCCGCCGCCGTACGGGACTTGAGGTCCTTGTAGAAGGCCTGCGCGTCGGCGAGGGTCTGCTGCGCGGTGAACACCGCCTCGGCGTAACGCGCCGCGAACGTCTTGCCGTCCTCGCTTGATCCGGCCTGTACGAGGAGCGGGTAACCCTGCGGTGAGCGGGGGACGTTGAGAGCACCCGCCACGCTGAAGTACGTCCCCTGGTGGTGGGGCGGGTGGATCTTCGTGTCGTCGCCCCACACGCCGGCCGCCTTGTCGGCGACGATCGCGTCGTCCTCCCAGCTGTCCCAGAGCTTCAGCGCCACATCGAGGAACTCGGCGGCCCGCGCGTACCGTTCGGCGTGCGCGGGCTCATGCTCCAGACCGAAGTTACGGGCGGCCTCGGCACCGGCGGTGGTGACGATGTTCCAACCCGCCCTGCCGCCGCTGATGATGTCGAGCGAGGCGAACTTGCGGGCCAGGTTGTAGGGGGAGTTGTAGGACGTGGACGCGGTGGCGATCAGGCCTATGTGTTCGGTCGCTGTCGCGAGTGCGGTGAGGAGGGTGAGTGGTTCCAGGGCTCCGGCGGGGCGTTGGGCGAGGTTGCTCCACAACTGCGGCCCGTCGGCCAGGAAGAGGGAGTCGAAGGTGCCGCGCTCCGCGATCCGGGCGAGGTGTGTGTAGTGGTCCAGTTCGACGTGGGCGTAGGGATTGCTCTCCGGGAGGCGCCAGGAGGCCTCGTGGTGACCGGTGTTCATGAGGAAGGCGTTGAGGTGGAGTTGGCGGGGCATGGTTGTCCTTTGCGACGGACAGGCAGGGGGACTTTCGAGCGCAGGGCGGTACTGATCAGCCCGTCCGGCGTTTGAGGACGAGGCCCCTTCAGGGCCGATGGGGGTCTGGGGGCGCAGCCCCCAGAAGACGGCACGAGCAGCAGACGCTCACCGGGAATCCGACGTCACACCGAGCGCCGCCAACAGCCGCTCCCGGTACTCCGCAAGCGGCACCTCGGGGTCGATGGCCAGGTCCAGCCCGATTCGCCCCTCCTCCAGCACCAGCACCCGGTCCGCGAGGACAATCGCCTCATCCACGTCATGGGTGACCAGCAGCACCGAGGGCTGATGCCGCTCCCACAACTCGCGGAGCAACACGTGCATCCGGATACGGGTCAGCGCGTCCAGCGCCCCGAACGGCTCATCCGCCAACAGCAGTTCAGGCTCACGGACGAGCGAACGGGCCAGCGCGGCCCGCTGCGCCTCACCCCCGGACAGCTCATTGGGCCAGGCCCGCTCACGCCCGGCGAGCCCCACTTCGGCAAGGGCCTCGCGGCCCTTCGCGGCGGCTTCCTTGCCCTCCGTCCCCAGCAGCACGTTGTCGAGAACCCGCCGCCACGGCAGCAACCGGGAGTCCTGAAAAACCACCGACACCCGCTCAGGGGCGGCGAGTCGACCGCTCCCGACGACCTCGTGGTCGAGCCCCGCGATGGCCCGCAGCAACGTGCTCTTGCCGGAGCCGCTGTGCCCCAGCAGGGCGGTGAACTGTCCGGCGGGCAGATCCAGATCGATGTGGTCGAGAACCGTACGACCGTCGAACGACCGCGTGAGCCCCCGGAGTTGGACCGCAGGAACCGCAGGGACGGCGGGCGTGGTGGTCAGCTGCTGAGTGTGCGGCGCCATGACAGCACCCTCCGTTCGACGAGACGGACCGCGCTGTCGGAGACCAGGCCGAACACGCCGTAGATCAGCAGGCCGACGAGGATGACGTCCGACTGGCCGTAGTTCTGGGCCTGGAACATCATGTAACCGAGGCCGCTGGTGGCGTTGATCTGCTCCAGGACCACCAGGCTCAGCCAGGAGCCGGTCACCCCGAGGCGCAGGCCCACGAAGAAGCCGGGCAGGGCGCCGGGGATGACGATCTGGCGGACGAACTGGAGCCTCGACAGGCCCTGGACCTCGGCGAGTTCGACGTAGCGGTGGTCGATGCCGGACAGCGCGGCGTGCAGGTTGAGGTAGATCGGGATGTAGACGACGATCGCGATGATGGCGATCTTGAAGGTCTCGCCGATGCCCAGCCAGAGGATGAACAGCGGGATCAGGCCCAGGGTCGGGATGGCCCGGTTGAGCTGGACGGTCCCGTCGATCAGCGCCTCGCCGATCCGGCTCAGCCCGGCGGCCAGGGCGAGGACGACACCGGCGGTGAGGCCGAGCGCGAAGCCGTAGGCGGCGCGTTCCAGCGAGGTCAGCATGTCCGTGGGGAGCGTGCCGGACGTCCACAGCCGGCCGGCGGTCCGCAGCACCGTCCAGGGCGCCGGGATCGCGGCCGGGTCCAACTGCCCGGCGGCGGAGGCGACGGCCCAGAGGGCGAGGAAGAGCGCGGGGCCGATGATCCGGGAGGCGGGCAGCCGTCTGCCGGGGGCGAGCCCGCGCCGCCGCCTGCGCGGAGCCTCGACGGCACCCTCAACGGCGGTGACCGGCAAGGAGGTTGCGGCAGCCGTATCCACAGTCTGGGAGGTCGTCATGGCCGTCACCTCCGGTACTCCGCCGCCACGGCCTTCGCCGCGATCCCCTCGAAGCGCCGGTCGAAGAGCGAGTCCACCGTGAACTCCTTCACGAAGCCGCCCTCCGCGAGCAGATCGGCGGTCTCCTGCTCCCACTTCACGGCCTCGTCCCAACTCGGCGGGAACAACGGCTTGTTGGCGAGGGCGGTGACCGACTCGGCCTGCGCGAGCGTCAGGTTCTGCGTCTTGACGTAGAACTCCTCGTTCCAGGTGTCCGGGTGCTCGTACTGCCAGACCTGGCCCTGCGCCCACTGCGGGATGTACGCGGCGATCGCGGCCGCCTTCGCCGAGTCGGCCAGCACGGCGGACGGCGCCCACAACAGATTGAGCAGGTCTACGACATCGGTCGTGATCGCGCGGGCGCCCTTCGCCCCGTACTGCTTGAGGTACGCCGGCGCCTGGCTGTTGGCGAGCGGGGCGATGTCGACCTGGCCCGACTGCAGGGCCGTGAAGAACTGGTTGCTGGTCAGCGGGACCAGTTTCACCTCGTCGTACTTCAGCCCGGCTTCCTTCAACGCCCGCAGCAGGACGACGCCTTGGGCCTGGCCCTGCGAGAACGCCAGCTTCTTGCCCTTGAAGTCGGCGACCGTGCGGATGTCGCTGCCGGGCTTGGTGGCGAAGAGGTAGTTGGGCTTGCGGGTGACGTCGATCGCGACGATCTTCGCGTCGTAGCCCTGGTAGTGCGCCTGGATCGGCGGGATGCCGGCGTTGTTGGCGAGGTCGAGGGACTTGGCGCGGAACGCGTTGATGACATCGGGACCGGCACCGATGTTCACCCAACTCGACACGGTGAACGGCAACTTGGGCAGCTTCGCCAGCTTGAACTGGAGCTGCTGGGTGTTCAGGTACGAGGAGATCTTCAGGCTCGTGCCGGACGGGACCTTCTCGGCGAGCGGGGCGGACAGACCGGCCCCCGACTTGGCGGCCGCGGCACTGCTCGTGGCGCAGCCGCTGAGGCCGGCGATGCCTGCGGCGGCACCGAGTACGGAGGTGAGGAAGAGCCGCCGGTCGACGCCGGGCGCACGGGAATGAGGCATGGGAGGACTCCCTGATCAAAAGTTTCGGGAACGCGGGAACGCGGGAATGCGCGCGGAATTCACGGACGGCGAAAGACGGAGCAGTCCGGAGAAAGAAATTCAGGCAGGATGAGACCGGCGCCCGGGGCGGGCGCGTCAACGGGTCAGCAACAAGAAGTGCGACAACTCATCTGCAGGCTCATGACCAGGATGTTCCCGGTCATGCGAGCCCCCTGTCAACATTCCGAGTTTCTGAATTAAATACGCCCCGGTGAAACGCTCGGTCACACGCTCAACGGATCCCGGTACAGCACATCGAGCATCACCGAACCGCCCGCCACCGCCAGCACGGAATCCGGGAAACTCGTCGGCACGACGGCCGACGCCCGCGCGTCACCGACCTCCTCGCGCAGCGCGCGCAAGCAGTCCTCCCGCCGTACGACCCCCAGCTCGGTGACGACCACCGTCTCCGGGTTGAGGATGTCGAGCAGCAGCCCGACCGCCCGCCCCACCATCCGCGCCCGCTGCGTCAACAGCCGTACGGCGACGGGGTTTCCGTGCTCCGCCGCTGTCACAACGTGGGTCGGGTTCACCCCGTCGACGATGCCCGCCTCCCGGGCCCGCCGGCACAGCGTCCGTTCGCTCAGCTCGACCTGGAGGCAGCCGACGCGTCCGCAGTCGCACGGCTCCGTGCCGCCGCGCAACGGCAGATGGGCGATCGCGCCCGCCTGCGAACGGGGGCCGTAGTGCACCTCGTCGTTGGTGGCGAAGGCCGCGTCGACCACATTGCCGACGAAGAGATGCAGCACGCTACGGCTGCCGCGCGCCCGCCCGAAGAGCCGCTCCCCGTTCACCAACGCCCTTGCGTGGCCGTCCACATGGACCGGCAGCCCGGTGCGGGCGCCGAGCAGTTCGCGCACCGGCACGTCCCGCCAGCCCAGCAGCGGATGGTCGACGATGGTCCCGGAGTCCCGGTCGACCCAGCCGCCGGCGGCGACCCCGACACCCAGCGGGGTGGCCCCGGCCGCCTCCGCGAGCAATGCCTCCAGACCCTCGGCGGCCCGCGCCAGCACCAGAGACGGGGTGGTGCCGTCGTGCCCGATCCGCCGCTCGACCACCACCCGCCCGCGCAGATCGAGCAGCGCGACCGTCGTATAGGGCACCGCCACATGGACTCCGCCCACAACGAACCGTGACGCGTCCAGGTCGACGGGCACATGGGGCCGGCCCACACCCTTCGAGCGCTGGGGTGTGGCGGACTCCCGTATGAGCCCGAGTTCGGTGAAGCGGGCGCAGTAGTCGGTGACCGACGCAGGGGACAGTCCGGTCAGCCGGGAGATGGTGGAGCGGGCCACCGGGCCGTGCTCCAGCACCGAGCGCAGGATGACGCTCGCGTTGGTGCGCCGCCGGTCGCTGTCGGCGGCGCGCGGTATGGGGGAGTGGGAGGCGAGAAGGGGTGCCGCGGTACGGGGCATGGGGATCTTCCTCGGGAACGGGTCCGACGGTGCGCCGTCTCGGATGGGAGGCGTACCGGATCCGCTCCGCCCGCCTCAGGGGCGGTAACAGGTCGCCGCGGCCTGGCGTCGCAGGTCGACATAGCGACGCGACGCGAAGTTCCGGGCCTGGGCAACCATGCGGTCGAAGCTAGCAAAACGGCCCACGGCTGCCCAGACGGTGACCGGTGTGCGAGACGGCACGGGTGCCGGTGTGCGAGACGGCACGAGGTCCGCGTGACCGGCATCACGCCGAGGCGCGTGTAACGGGCATCCTTTGTCCGGAGCCCACCAAGTCCCCGACGAACCCTTTGTCGAACGCTGACGGTGATCGGCCCGAGGACCCTGGGATAGCGTCACAAAGTCCCCCTGTACCCCCCCGTCAACCTGCGGAGTCCCCCTTGAGTACCGCCGTCGCCACCGCCCGCCCGGGCCAGGTCCTCGCCGACCTGCTGCCCGCCTCCCGCGTCCGGGACATCGCCCTCGTGCTCGGCGGCGCCGCGCTCACCGGCCTCGCCGCCCAGCTCGCCGTGCCCGTGCCGCACTCTCCGGTTCCGGTGACCGGTCAGACCTTCGCCGCGCTGCTCGTCGGTACCTCCCTCGGCGCCGGCCGCGGCTTCCTCTCGCTCGCCCTGTACGCGCTCCTCGGCCTGGCCGGCGTCCCGTGGTTCGCCGGCGGCACCTCCGGCGGCGGCGCCTCCTTCGGCTACATCGTCGGCATGCTGCTCGCCTCCGCCGCCGTCGGCGCCCTGGCCCGCCGCGGCGCCGACCGCTCGGTCCTCCGCATGGCCGGCACGATGCTGCTCGGCGAGGCGATCATCTACGCGATCGGCGTCCCGTACCTCGCGCTGAGCCTCGACCTCTCGACGAGCGCCGCGCTCGCCGCAGGCCTCACGCCGTTCCTCATCGGCGACGCCCTGAAGGCGGCCCTGGCGATGGGCGCGGCCCCGACGGCCTGGAAGTTCGTCAACAAGCAGAGCTGACAAGGAAGTTCCCGCGGAAGAGGTTCGCCGGGTCGTAGTGCGACTTGAGTCCGGCGAGCCTCTTCCGCGTCTCCGCGTCGTACAGCCCCTCGCTCCGATCACCGGCCCCGAACGCGAAGCTGCCCGCCCGTCCGAGCGTCACGGGCGCGAGCAGCGCGAAGGCCGGGTCGAGTCGCGCACGGGCGGCCTCCCGCTCCCCGACCGCCAACATCCGTACCAGGAACCGCCCTTCGCGATACGGCACCGAGTTCGGCGCGGGCCTCGCCAGCGCCCCGCCGAGGTGATTGACCTGTACGACACACATGCCGGCCGCGTCCGGCCCGGCGAGCGACAGCACCTCGCCCACCCGCGCCGCATCCAGCTCGCTCACCACCGCGCTGTCCCCGTAGTACGCGTGCGGTTCGGGCGGGTCGCTGTGGATCGTGTGACTCTCGGCGTACGGCATCTCCCGCAACGAGTCCGCGAGCACCGGCCCGAACTCCCGCAGTGGCCCGACGAGTTGGGCACCTTCATCGCCGCTTCCCGTGTAGGCGACACGCACGGAGAGCACGTAGCGTCCGCGCAGGTGCGGCGGCAGCGCCGGGATGTCCGGATACGGTACGGCGGCGAAGGACGAGGTCAGCTCGTCCGGTACGGTCCGCGTCCACTCCTCGTACGCCCGCAGCAGGGCCGTGGGATCGACCTCCCGTCCGTCGAAGGCGAGCGAACCGCCGTAGAGCCTCCGCACGGGGACGAGACCGATCTCCAGCTCCGTGACGACTCCGAAGGCGTGACCGGCACCGAGCAGCGCCCAGTACAACTCGGGCTCCGACTCCCTTGTCGCCCGGCGGAGTCGGCCATCGGCGGTGACGACGTCGAGCGAGCGGACGTGGTCGGCCGCGTACCCGAACTCCCTTGCCAGGATGCCCAGTCCACCGCTCAGCGTGTACGACACGGCACCCACACCCGGCGCGGACCCGTTGAGGGGAGCGAGGCCGTACGGCTCCGCCGCCGCGACTACCTGGCTCCAGCGCACGCCCGCCTGGACGCGGACGGTACGTGCCTCGGGGTCGACACTCACCCCGTCCATCCGCCTCGTCGTGATCAGCACCCCGCCCTCGGAGGCACCCGGCAGCCCGTGCCCGGTGGCCTGGACGCCGACCGGCAGGTTCTCGGCGGCCGCGTACCGTACGGCGGCGATCACGTCGTCGGCCGAGCACGCACCGAAGACCACGGCGGGGCGCTGGGTGAACCCGGTCTGGAAACCGGCGAGTTCGTCCTCGTAACCGGGGTCGGTGGGGTGGAAGGTGAGCGGCTGTGTGTGGTTCATGGGGTCATGCTGGCCGCATAACCTGACATGTGCCGTCAGGCTTTCCGGCGGGAACGAGGCGAGAGCGAGCGGGGGAGGGCCGAGTGCTCCCGCTACCCGGCCCTCCCCCTTGCCCTAGCTTTCCAACGGCCCCTGCCTCGGCGGGCGTTGGGACCAGTACAGGCCCGCCGCGCCCGCCGCGATCAGTGCCGCGCCGGCCGCGCCCAGGGGCAGGACGTCATCGCCGGCCCCCGTCTTGGGCAGCGTGTCGCCGCCCGGTGCCACCGGCTTGTTGTCGGTGCCGAGCAGCAACGGGGTGGCCGGGGCGTTCGGCGACGGGTTCGTCGTACCGAACGGGACCGGACCCTGCTGCCAGAAGGTCTTCTTGCCGTCGGCGGACGTCACCGGCAGACAGATCTTCCCGGCCTTGCTCAGGTCGTACGTCGCGTCGACGGCGTACGACTTCGACTTGCCCGCGGCGAGAGCGCCGACGGAGCACGTGAATCCGCTGTTCGAACCGGGCGGCAGATCTTTTTCGGCGATCGCCGAACAACCCTGCACGCCATTGACCTTGAGGCCGTCGAAACCGACGACCAGGAGATGGAGATCGCCGCTCGCCTTGGTCCCCTCATTTTTCACCGTGGCGGTGATCGCCGTCTTTTTCGAACTGTTGTCGACCGAGATCTTCTCCGGCAGGAGCGTGGTCAGTTCCACTCCCGCCGGAGCCGCGTCCATCGCCTTTCCGCCTTTGCCGCTCCCCGGTCCCTGGTCATCCGCCGAGGCGGTGAAGGAAAGGATCACCACCGCCGAGAAAGATGCCGTGAGCAGCGATCCTGCGATGGTCTTGGCCGCGGCCGTGGTCATGGTCGTAGCACGACGAGAACTCATGTTCGTCCCCCTTGTGTTCCCCTGTATCCCCCTGCGACTGTGCCTGAATTCGCAGTACTTGAAGAGGTACCACAAGATTTCTCCGCACTATGCTGGTACGGCATGAAGTGTGACCATTGTGGGGGTGCGGCGGATTGCCGGGGAATATGGGTAATACGGGGAACATGGGGAGCGGCGGTGTTCCGGGACTGCGGGTGACCGGACGCTATCGGCTGGTCGAAAGTATCGGCCAGGGGGGAATGGGGCGGGTGTGGCGAGCCGCCGACGAAATGCTCGACCGGCAGGTCGCGGTCAAGGAAATGCGCATCGACGGCCTCGACCCGGAGGACACCCGCACCCGCCGCGAGCGCACCCTGCGCGAGGCCAGGGCGACGGCCCGGATCGACCATCCCAACGTCGTGCGTGTCTACGACGTCGTCGACGAGGGTGAACGCCTGTGGATCGTCATGGAGTTGGTCGCGGGCCGCTCCCTGGAACGCATGCTGGCGGACGACGGCGCGCTCGGCCCGAGCGAGGCGGCCCGTATCGGACTGGGCCTGGTGGCCGCCCTGCGCCAGGTGCACGCGGGAGGCGTCCTGCACCGCGACATCAAACCCGGCAACGTGCTCGTCGAGAGCCACGGTCACCGGGTCGTGCTCACCGACTTCGGCATCGCCGCGATCCAGGACGCCACGGCGCTGACCGTGGTCGGCATGCTGGTGGGCTCGCCCGACTACATGGCACCCGAGCGGATCTCCGGCCATCCACAGGGACCGCCCTCGGACATCTGGTCCCTCGGCGCGACGCTCTGCGCCGCACTCGGCGGCCGGTCACCGTTCTCCCGGGACACAACACTGGCCACTTTGCACGCGGTTCTGTACGAGGAGCCCGAACTCCCGTCCGCCGCAGGCCCGTTGCGCGACGTCCTCGCCGCGCTGGGCTTGTGCGGCGCGCTCACCCTGATCAACGCGGTCGAGGGAAACGCCCGCCCTTCGTGGAGCAGGTCGCCGGGAGTTGTTGGCCGAGGCCTCGGAGCTCGACTCGGAGGCGGCCTCGGCTGCGGAGGCCGGTACTTCGGCGGCGGGGGCCGGTTCTTCTACGGCGGGACGCTGCGTCGGTATCGCGTCCTCGACGGGGTGGGGGTCGCCGTCAGGGCCGGGTTCGTAGACCCGGGGATCGCGTGCCGCGCGGACGAGCGGCGGCGGCAGGAACGCCGGGGTCGGTGAC